>JAOUMI010000122.1 GCA_029881555.1 Candidatus Bathyarchaeota archaeon
AGTGGAAGATCGATCCTCATGAAATCTTCAGCTAAATCCACGCGGGGAAAAACTTTCTTTGCTTGTTCGAGCAGAAGACTGGACTCCTTGTATCGAGCGCTGATGTGAGTCAAAACCAGCCTTTTTGCCTTTGCCATTCTCGCGGTTTCCGCAGCTTGACCAGGCGTTGAGTGCCCGTCTTCACGAGCCCTCTCCCACAATTCATCATCAAAAGTGGCGTCGTGAATCAGCAAATCCGCGTTCTCAGCAAATTCTGCAAGGTTCTTTACGGATCGGGTGTCTCCTGTATACACAATTTTCCTTCCCGGGCGAGGTGAACCCAGAACTTCCTCTGGTTTTACGATTCGTCCGTTTGGGAGCTCAACGGCTGAACCGTGTTGCAACTTGGACCAAAAGGGGCCTTCTGGAACTTCAAGTGACCTTGCTTTCTCGGGATAGAATTTTCCGGGTCGAGGCTTCTCCGTCAACGCGTACGCTAGGCTGGGGATCACGTGATCCACCCAGATTGCATGAACCTTATATTCTCTCTCCTTGCAGACTGCACCTGCGTCTTCTATCTCAAAAACCTCAATGGGAAAGGTTTGGGTGAACTGAACGGTTCGCTGTGTTGCCTCTACAAAAGCCCCGATTCCTGAAGGCCCATAGACATCAAGTTTCCTCTTCCTGTCCAAGAGAGACATTGTTTGGAAGAGCCCAGGCAGCCCTAGAACGTGGTCTCCGTGCATGTGAGTGATGAAAACTTTCGTTTTACGGTGGAAGCCTATCCCAGCTCGAATCATCTGTCTCTGCACTCCCTCGCCACAGTCGAACAGAATAAGCTCACCTTTCCGCTGAACAGCTATGGCTGGCAGACCTCTCTGAAGTGTTGGGATGCTTCCAGCGGTTCCCAAGAAAACAACGCGTAAGCTCATCTTACGTCCTCTCAAACACAGCTATCTCTCTCGTTAGGCTTCTATGCACATGGACCAGATGGGATTCTACGTGCTTAAATCCCGATTCTTTTCCTATCTTTCCTACCCTTATTGATTTCGGAGATGCTATGCACATCTTTCTCCCTCTCGGAAGCCGATCCTCCACTGTTGAAAGAAAATCCTTCATAATTTGCTGGGTGCTCCATCCAAGTGTGGTCGCGGATCTGCCGTAGGGAGGATCAGTAACAATGCAGTCAGCCCTGATTGCAGGGAAGTGTCGAGCGTCCGCAACCGCCATCCCTTCTGGTTTCACTCCATAACAGAGAAGGTTCTGAAGGCTTCCCTCCACCATGCGACGCTTCACGTCAAATCCTACTACGCGACACCCGATTAGTCCAGCCTCAACAAGCATGCTGGCGGTTCCGCAGAAGGGATCCATCAGCAACTGACCCGTTTTAGGTTGGGCCAAGTTCACCATACACCTCGCGAGTTTTGCAGGCATGGCGGAAGGATGGAAAAAAGGTCGCTTTCGAGGTCTTCTTTCAACAAAAGGTTTCGGCGAGACCTTACCTATCTTCAGTCCGAAAATAAGTCTGTTGTCGGTTAGGATTCCAAAGAATGTTTTTTGAGGATTCTTTAGGTTTACTCTCGTTCCTCTACCCTTATTCAGGATCAGCTCGCCAAGTTTTCGCTCCAATTCTCCTCTGGCAAGGTGGGAGGCATTTCCCCTTATCCTTTTTGTGCGAACAACGAAGCTTTCTCCCCTTTCGATAATTCCTTCTAGGGATATGGAACGCATCCTTTCGAGGATCTCGGCGATTTTGGCGTCACAGTTAAACAACTCTGCGGCGCAGACTCGGGTCATAGCCGACCTAAACATGACCGATTTCACGCTTTTGACGTCGGCTTCCAAACGCAGAACTTGAGTCAACTCCTGCAAAACTCGGTGTTTGTAACCCTCTGCTTCCAAAATGGATTTTAGCTCAGAGGATGGTAGGGTTGGGTGTTCACCTGACAGTAGAAAGAAAAGTTTTGTCACTATTTGGGCTCCTCTTGGGTTAGGGCTTTCGCGATCAGGGGAGCAACCGAAACCAAGCTCACAGGACCGGGAATGCAGTCCGTGCCCACAATTCCTTCTGCACCGCTTTCCATAATCTTGTCCTTGGCGTCCCTGACGAGGAGGGGGTGCACGCACGCCGCGTAGATTTTCTGAGCGCCTTGCTCTCTAACCAGTTCTATTGCTTTCATCATGGTGCCTCCGCTGCTGATGATGTCGTCGAATATTATTACGTTCCTGTTCTTCACGGGCAGAGCTTTCTTTTTGATGGTCACCTTTCCGGTCAACCTGTCTCTGCGGGTCTCAACGTATCCGTATCCTCCTTTCAAGACATCGTTTGCCTCTGCCGCTACGCCTTGTGCTTTTTTGCCAAGGGAAAGAGAAAACGCTCCGTTGAATCCCTGTTTTTTGAAGTGTTGGGCTAGGAGACCGATGGCTGATAGATCGTCAACACGTATTCTGAGTGCTCCTAGTATCTCGGGGTTGTGGGAGTTCACGGTGATGATCCTGCGTACGCCACAGGTTTCAAGCAACCTCATCACGGTTTTTACGCTGAACACCTCGCCGGGTCTGAAACGCTTGTCCTGTCTTGTATACGCAAAGTAGGGAACAACAGCGGTGATGCTTTTTGCTTTAAGGTCTTTTGCGTTGTCCGCCATTAGAAAGAGTTGGACGAGGTTTTCGTTTTGTGGCGGACTTGTTGTTTGAACAATTGCGACGTCCTCGTTTTCCACTTCGCCATCAAATCGGATGTAAGATTCTCCGTCTGGAAAGCGCTTAAACTCTACGGGGACAACCCTTATCTTTAATAGATCGGCAATTTTTCTACCAAGCTCTAGGGA
>JAOUMI010000123.1 GCA_029881555.1 Candidatus Bathyarchaeota archaeon
TTCGTGGGAGACCTTGCAAGCGTTTATCTGGCTATTCTGTGCAACGCTGATCCTACGCCGGTGAAGACTATTAACAAATTAAAAGAAGAGATGAGGAAACGGTTCAACACGATAGAAAGATTGAAGAGAGAAATTTGGTCGAGATGAACGAAAAACCTCGGTCTGCGTATAGTCTATCGCTGCCTTTTCCCTCGAATGAACTCTTCAAACCATTTTTCAGCTGTTTCTAACGGCAACATCTGCGGCGGATGTTTGAAAGCGTAGGCTGAAATGCTCAAGAGGGAGCCTGCGACCCCCCGGTCGAGAGCAATCCTTGTCCCTCGTATAACATCGAACATGACAGAACCCGCGTTTGGAGCGTCCACCGTGTTGAGTCGTATGTCGAGCTGCATGGGAACTCCCCCGAAGTAGAACCCCTTTACCCAGAAGTAACTGTCCCGTCGGTTCTCCAAGAAGTCAACGTAGTCTGTGGACCCAGCCACAACCGAAGCCTTATACGGCAGAGCAGTCTCCACCGACCTAGTCTTCACAATACGTTTTGCTTCCCTCGCCCTCTCAAGGGTGTTGAGAGACTCTGTTCCCCCACCCACATCGAGTTGATACGTTTCTGTGACACGAACGCCCCGATCAACCAACATTTTCAAGAGGACTTTGTGAAGAATCGTTGCACCCACCTGATCCACCAAGTCGTCGCCAACTACTGGCAGACCGGCATCCTCATAGCGCTTGGTCCAAGCGGCGTCGCTGGCTATGAAGGCGGGGGCGGCGTTGACGAAGGCGCATCCAGCTTTAAGAGCCTCTTCGGCATACCACCTAGAAGCCTCTGTGGCTCCGCTAGGGAGGAGGTTTACGACGATCTCCGCACCGCTTTCCCTAAGCTTCTGAGCCACATCTGCGTCTGGAGAAGTGTCGATCTTCACTACGTTTTTCAGAAACTCGCCCACGCCGTCCAGAACCGGACCTTTCAAAACCGGAACATCCAATCTGGGGATGTCGGCGAATTTTAGGGTGTTGTTGGGCGGGGAGAAGACGGTTTCAGACAGATCCTTTCCAACTTTTCTAGCTTCAACATCGAAAGCTGAAACGAACTCGATGTCTCTGGGATGATAGCCTCCAAGAGAGAGGTGTCTTAATCCAACCGCGTCTTCCTCTTTCTCGATATTTCTGTAGTGATAAACTCCCTGAACCATTGCTGACGCGCAGTTTCCCACGCCGATCAACGCAACTTTGATTTTGGACATAAACTCTTTCCCTCCTCAGAGTCAAGCAACAAGGTTATAATAAATTAACGCATTAACTGCCTTTGAAAAGCGCCGTTTGATGAGATGAATGGATTTGGGAAGGAAAAACGATGTTCTGTTGTTGACGAAGGAACAAATTCAGTCCGTCCTAACGATGGAAGACACCATTAGAGTTGTGGAAGAAGGCTTCAAAGCCTTCAACTCCGGAAAGGCGGTCATTCCCTTCCCGCTGAGCTTGGAAATCAAAGAGAACAGAGGTGAGGTCCACATAAAGCCTGGATACTTGAAAGGATCCGACAAGTACTGCATCAAGATAGCTTCTGGCTTCTATGAAAACCCAAAGATTGGACTTCCATCAAGCGGAGGCATGATACTCCTCTTCGACGCCAAGACCGGAGTGCCTCGAAGCCTCCTAGTCGATAGGGGATTCATAACAGACATGAGAACCGCGGGGGCTGGAGCCCTTGCAGCACATTGTCTCGCGAAAAAATCTGTTGAAACTGTGGCTGTTATTGGAACCGGAACGCAAGCGAGACTTCAAATAGAGGCTCTGAGCAAGGTCAGAGATTTCCGCGTCCTGAAGGTATGGGGACGAACCCCAGCCAACGTCGAAAGATACGTCGGGGACATGAGGCAAAAGCTAACAGCAGAAATCGTGCCTGTGAGTTCCGCAAAGGAAGCAGTCAAGAATAGCGAAGTCATAGTGACCGCTACACTGAGCACGTCACCGCTGGTGAAAACAGAGTGGGTGGGGAAGGGAATGCACATAACGGCTATGGGAGCGGACTCTCCTGAGAAGCAGGAGTTGGAAACTGGAGTGCTGGGGATTGCAGACAAGATCGTCGTAGACAGTGTTAAACAGTGTGTAAGATTGGGAGAGGTTCATCACGCAGTTGAAGACGGAACAATATCTGTAGAAGACATCCACGCGGAGCTGGGTGAGATACTGCTAGGGCTGAAGAGCGGAAGGAAAAACGAGGAGGAGATAACCGTTTGCGACCTTACGGGCATAGCAGCCCAAGACGTCGTAACCTCCCAACTCGTCTACGAGCGAGCTTTGAAAGAAAAAATAGGCTCCTACATCACTATTTGACGATATAAGGAGCAAGATACATGATCTTGTCTGCAATAGAAATCTTGAAGGCAAGGAAGAACCTAGAGGGGGTGCTCTACCGCACACCCATAACGTACTCCAAAGGGCTTAGCGAGATAAGCGGTGCAGAAATCTACTTGAAATGGGAAAGCCTGCAAAAGACCGGCTCCTTCAAGCCTCGAGGAGCATACAACAAAATCTGCTCTCTGACACCTGAAGAACGCAGCAGAGGGATCATCACGGCCTCAGCTGGAAACCACGCTCTAGCCGTCGCCCTCGTAGCCAAAATGATGAACATCAAGGCGACTGTCGTCGTACCTGAGAACGCACCTAAGGTAAAGGTGGAACGGTGTAGAGGTCTCAAAGCGGAAGTGGTGCTCAAAGGAGCGAACTACGACGAGTCCTTAATCTACTGCAAGAAGATGATTTCAAAAACTGGGGCAACTTACATCCCCGCCTTCG
>JAOUMI010000124.1 GCA_029881555.1 Candidatus Bathyarchaeota archaeon
TATGCACGTGCTTGGCCGTAACCGCAACCAAGAACAATCTTAGCGAAATTCCCTCAGTGCTTGCTTTGGCTGAGAAGACGGGGATCGAAAGATTTACTCTATTTAATTTCGTGCCAACCGGCAGAGGCAAAGACATGCTAGATCTTGACCCTTCTCCAGAAGAGAGAGAAGAAGTCTTAAAATTTCTTAACAAGAAATTGTCGGAGGGTCCTCGAGTCGCCATATTGACGACAGCGCCCCAACTTGCCCGAGTTGCCCTACAGTCCCCCTCAGCTCAAGAAGATCTGGTGGTTCCATTTGCTCACATGGAAGCCGCGAAGATAAGTAAAAAGACAAAGGCCCTTGCTGACTTCATTGGCGGATGCGGAGCTGGACGATTCTACTGCGCTGTCTCTCCCGAAGGAAACGTCCAACCATGCGTCTTCCTTCCAATAAGTGTCGGAAATCTGAAAACAGAAAAATTGGAAGATATTTGGTTTAATTCCTCAGTTTTTAACGATCTTAGAGATAGGGGAAACTTGAAAGGCCGATGTGGCAGATGCGAGTTCAAGTACGTTTGTGGAGGGTGCAGGGCAAGAGCCTTCGCGTACCACAACGATTATCT
Organism: Candidatus Bathyarchaeota archaeon; assembly: GCA_029881555.1. Taxonomy (GTDB): domain Archaea; phylum Thermoproteota; class Bathyarchaeia; order Bathyarchaeales; family Bathyarchaeaceae. The sequence continues at coordinate 605 of JAOUMI010000124.1, forward strand.
CATGTCCGACCCTGGATGCATCAGAAAAATCTTCGCAGGCGATTGACCATTGAAAACAGTGAAAATCGGAGTCTTCGAAACCAGTGACAGTTTGGAAAATGCCTTAAGAAACGCCTTGAACGCTGCAGAATGGGATAAACACATACAGGGCAAGGTTTTCATAAAACCAAACTTATGTGCAAAGGATTATATTCCCGGAGCCGTCACCAACCCGCAAATACTTTTTCATCTGGTCGGCCTTCTTCGAGATAAGGTTGAAGAGGTTTTCGTCGGCGAGTCAGATGGTTACAATTACTCTTGCGATGAAGCTTTGGTAAAAACTGGCGTGAAGAAGATTGTTAACCGTGCTGGCGGAAGAACAATAAACCTGTCTAAAGACGAAACCTTGAAGGTTAAAAATCCAACTGCTCTTTTCCTAAAGGAAGCTATGCTTCCCAAAACTCTCGTTGAATCTGACTCCATCGTCAGTGTTCCAGTTATGAAGACTCACGAGTTCACACTTTACGGAGGCGCTATAAAAAACCTGTTCGGATGCATACCAGATAACAGGCGTATATTCCTGCACCCTTACCTCGACATGGTTCTTCACGACTTAATGACCTTGCTGAAACCAAAATTTGCCGTTATGGACGCTACAGTCGCCATGGAAGGAAATGGACCCAACAGAGGGATTCCTATACCAATGGAACTTGTGCTCGCGAGCAACGATCTCCTAGCCATCGACAAGATATCTACCGAAATCATGGACATCAACTGGACCGACGTAAGTCACCTACGCCTAATAAACAAGCATTATCGACCAGAAGAAACAAACATCCAAATTATCGGCGAAAAGATAGAGGCTCTGAAGCGTCCATTTGTAAGGCCTTATCTCGACATAGCTGTGAAAGCACAACTTTGGGTTTACAAGAACTATTTTCTCACACGCCTCTCCTTTGGCACGCTTTTCTTCAATGCTTTACAAGCCTGCATGAAGATTTACAGAAAAATCGATAGGAACATCAAGGGAAAAGAGTGGACAGAACAGTACTGGCATGACCCGGACAGTATTGAAATACAGTCATTTTCTTGAGACGTTTCACGCTGCCTTCGAAATTTTGCGATATAGGTCAACTACTTGGCTTGTAATAAGCGGCCAAGCAAATTTCTCTTCCACAAGGCTTCTCCCACGCCTACCAAGTTCTTCAGCAAGCTCTGGATCTTGCAGCAGAATCATTATTTCCTGAGCGAGTTGCTCTGAGTCACCTGGTTCCACCAACAACCCGTTTTTGTTGTTAGTTAAAAACTCCGGTATTCCTCCCACCTTCGTCGAAATAACCGGAAGGCCGGTCGATTGTGCCTCTAATATCGCGAATGGAAAGTTTTCATATAGAGCTGGTAGCACAAATATGTCGGAGGCGGCATACAAGTCGGGAAGTTTTTCGTCTGGAACATATCCGAGAAACATTACGGATTTTTCTATCTTCAGTTTTTCCGCCAATTTTCGCAGATTCTCTTCGTTCTTTTTGAAGCCCCTCCCTGATATGACAAATTTTACGTCCCCGAACTTCTGAACGACTTCTGGTATCGATTTAAGCAATGTAGTTATGCCTTTCCTGTAGTAGAGACGCCCCACGCACAGGATTATTTTCTGTTCTTCTTCTAATCCGAGTTCTAGCCTCAAACCAGCCCTATCTCCGTTTGGTTTGAATTTTTGGGTGTCTACTCCGTTGTAGATTACATGGATTTTTTCTTCATCGACATCATAAAGCTCAGTCAACTCGTTCCTCGTGTACAAGCTGACCGCAATCAAAGCGTCTGAACGTTTCATAAGTTTCTTTTCATAAGATCTGAGTAGCGAATTGAATCTTAACATCAACTTTTCGTTGGGGTTCAATTTCCGGCGGCTTCCACGCCTGATTGCTTCTGCTTCACCCTTCCAGGTTGAGTGCACTGTGGAAACTAGAGCATTCGCTGGTTCGCTAGGTATGGCAAAACTTGGAACCAAGGGAAGATTTGCGTGTATAATGTCAAATCCAAACTTCTTGTTTAGTTCTTCCAACTTTTTGGAGGCGGAGCGTGCAAAACGCCAGTACCTTGTAAGAGGGTTTCCTACGCCCCTTACGTAATTAACGTTGACGCCATCAATCTTCTCTGTCGAATCCAAGCTATGTCTAGCTACGACGTGAACATCATGTCCGAGC
>JAOUMI010000125.1 GCA_029881555.1 Candidatus Bathyarchaeota archaeon
CATCATCTTTCTTGACTTTCTTGTTACCATGGTCTTGACTTAACCCATATTTCAACGTTCTATCTGACTAAAATACTTATATCTTGCTTTTGTCGAGAACAAACAGAACTCCCCCAAGCAGGATAACAAAAAGGATTAAAGGAAGTGTTTCGCTGATTCTGAAAGGTGTTCTGTTAACTCTTCGGGACTTCCAGCCTTTTAGCATAGTCTGTTAACTACCAGAACTTGAAGTGCACGCACAAGTTGCTCAGTTTTTAGTATATAAGGCTAAAAAAAGAACGATCTAAACCCGATATCCTTGAAAAAGGATTTTTTACCCATGTTTTTTTGAACGAAATGCATATATATCTGTTGCAGTGTCGAGATTTTTGGAGGTCAAAAACATGCGTAGCTGTCATAAAGAGGAAGAAGAAGAGGAAGAAGAAGAAGAGGAAGAAGAAGAGGAGTGGTAAAATAGTGGCAAAGAAAAAAGGGAAAAAAGAAAAGAAGCGAAAAGGGAAGAAAGAAAAATAAACAAGTTAACTGAACCTTATCCTTTTACTCCCTTTTTTTGTATTTTTTTGAAAGACGCGCGTGCATACACAATGGGTGGTTTCTAAAAATTGATGTGTAGGCGGTTTCCATCTCCTATTCTTATAGAACGCACGCCCATGTGAACTGAGTAGTGAAGTTTGAGAATCATGCGAACTCAGGAAATGAAAAGCCGAAAGAAAATGCACAGACACAAAAAATCCAAACAACGTTGGAACTCGAAAAACAGAGAAAAAGAGGAAAGTTAAGTGGTTCAAATATTGAATCAACGGAAACCGCATACCGCATGGAGAGAGTTCCTTTCGGACTGACAGACGAAATCATTTGTTTTTCAGGTCTAACCACAAGCGTTGCCGAGGCCACCTCCACCCAACCCTGGTCATAATTTCGGGCATCATCGGCGGAATAGCCAACGCGTTTGGAAATTCCGTAGGTTTCTTTATTTCTCAGTCCACCGAAAGAGGAGTGCAAATCCATGAAACTGAAGAGCACGGGTCAAAACCAGAATTCATTCAAAAACGGAAGTTTTGATGAGCGGTGTCTTAACATTTCTGGCCACAATCCTAGCCTTAGTGGTTTTGATCTCTCCTTTCTTATTCTTTAACATCCCCACGCCATTGTTATCACATCTTCCTTGGAATGATCATGGCGTTCATTTTAGGCAGCTACGTTGGTAAACTGAGCAGAGAAAATCCCTACAAAACTGGACTCAAATACGTTGTTTTAGGTATCGCAGTAGCAGCGATTTACTTTTTTGTTAGAGATTTTCTGAAACACTTACTCGTCGAACAGGCTATTAGAATATTCTAAGAGTCTAACTCCATCACTCTTCATAAACAACACATTTAAACTGCAAATAGAGAATAAGAGAAGCGGAACGGCGGAGAAACGAATGAAGTTTTCGCTCATAAATCCCAGTCCAAACGTAGAACTTCCAGCTTCGGAGAAAAGGAAAGCCATCGGCTCATGGCCCCCACTGGGCACGCTCTACATAGCCACTTTTTTGAAAAACGAAGGTTTCGACGTTTCTGTTCTGGACCAAGATGCCCAAGGCTTTTCAGCAAAGGACACAGTTGACTGGGTGAGGCGGGAAGACCCCGAAATCCTCGGCTTTTCCACCTTGAGCAGTTCAGGCCGAACAGCGGCAATCATTGCAAGAGACGTGAAGAAGGAAAACCCCAACGTGACAACGGTTTTCGGCAACTACCACGCAACCTTTAACGCAGAGAGAATCCTCAAGACATACCCCTTCGTGGATGTGATCGTCCGGGGAGAGGGGGAACATGCCAGCCTCGAACTTGTAAAATGTTTAGAGAAGAAAGGCAACCTCAAAAAAGTTTTAGGCATCACCTTCAGAAAGAAAAAACAAATCGTCTCAACGCCTGATCGACCGCTGATCAAGAAAATTGACTCCCTACCCTTTCCTGACCGTGAACTGTTAGATGCTGAGTATCACTCAACTATAGTGGGAGCAAACATCGCTCCGAAAAGGTTTACCAGCATAATCTCCTCTCGTGGATGCGTGTATCGCTGTCGCTTCTGCGGATGCCGCAAGTTCGCTAAGAACATCTGGAGGCCCAGATCTGTGGAAAACATCTTGGAAGAACTGCGCCTGTTATTGAGTGAGGGGTACAGACAGTTTCTCTTTGTGGACGACAACTTCGCCCTAAACCAGAAGAGAGCAATGAAGCTCTGCCGAGAGATCAGAAAGGAGAAAATGGACATACAATGGATCTGCGACTCGCGTGTCGACCACTGTTCATACGAGATGCTGCGAGAAACCGTAAAGGCAGGCTGCATAATGGCGTATTTTGGAATCGAAAGCGCAAACCAACGGGTCTTAGACTATTACAATAAGCAGGCAACCCCTGAACAGGCTGAAGTTGCGGTTAAAAAAGCTAGAAAAGCGGGAGTCGACGTTGTCGTAGGCTCATTCATAGTCGGCGCACCAAACGAGACGAGACAGGAGATACAGAACACCCTCAAGTTTGCGCAACGCCTAGAACTAGACGTCCCGCAGTTCAACATTTTGGGAGCCTTCCCGGGAACAGATCTCTGGGACGAACTCACAATGAAGGGTGTCATAAACGCAGATCAACACTGGGAAACCGGGCTTTGCGTGTCTGAGGTTTCTCCTGACACCGTCCCGTACGAGGAAATTCAGCAGATGATCCACGACTATTTCTACGATTTCTTGCTGCGTCCAAGCTACATTGCGGCACAGG
>JAOUMI010000126.1 GCA_029881555.1 Candidatus Bathyarchaeota archaeon
AACCCCTTTAGTGCTTTTAAGAAACGGTCTTGAACGTTGAGCACCCTTATGGGAAGGTTTAGGGGAGGGTTAGACAAGAGCTGGACAACTCGTTCCGGTTCTCCTTCTCGCATGAAAGCGTCGTCGAGTATGATACACAGAAGGTTTTCTCCTATGGCACGGTGGGTAAGCACGGCGCTGGTGGTGCTGTCAACCCCACCTGAAACCGCGATGAGGGCTCGCTCACCGCCAACAACTTTCCTGACTTCCTTTACCTGCTCGTCTACAAACTCTTGAGGATCAAACTTTCGCACGTCTATACGGCTCCCTGTATCAATTGATTTACTGTCTTTTTGTTTATGTATTTGCCGCTTCTCGGCATTCTCTCTATCCCCGCAAATTTAGAGATGACATTGGCGGGGATGGGAGTAGGAAGTTCGCGCAGGTTTTTGAACCTGATGAAAGTCGCTTTCGGTCTTCCCTGCAAGAAATCTGCATATTCTTCATAAGATTTTAGGCAGGTTTCGCTGCCATGAGCGTTCCAGAGGTCGTCGGCGTCTCCTGTGATTCGCTCGATGAACTCGCCGACTCCTCGGATCTCCGAGGACGGACGGGTCACGTAGAAAAGAATCAGCTTTGTTTTTTTGGGACCGACCTTTCCTCTGCGAACAAACGCGTGTAGCGCCTTGCCAGCCCTGTTTCGGCTGCAGACTCTGTTCCAGAATTTTTCATAGTTTAATAAAATGTACGCATATCGTCCTGACACTTGCTTCACCGGATCCGTTTGTTAGTATTAGCATTTATAGTGTTCACTCTTATAAAACGATTAACGGCTTCGAAGCACCGAGTGGACGGACTAATTTATTATCTTTACCTCAAAAATCATAAACGGAAAAGCGTTTTTTGTTAGATTTTTTAAAAGATTTTTCCTTCTGACACTAAAAGAAGGGCTTCTGAATCATTTCTCTGAGGCATTAAAGTTTTTGTGTTGTGAGTGTGCCTACAATTCGGTTAGAATGGCATGGCGAAATTGCTGGGTGCTGCTGTGGAACCGAGTGAATTAAAAAGCTTGGTTGATGTGTTACGTGAGTTAGGCTTAAGTTATGAAGAGACAGTTGACGTCATGAACGGAGTTGCCAGAGAAACGCGCTCTACGCGAAAATTGTGGAAAAAAGGCAACAACTCCCGGCTCATAAAGATCGGCTTAACCTTGATAACTTTTCCAGAGCCCACCCCAATAAGCGAAACTCTGGGTGCCATCGTTTTGTCTGCAGGAATAATCCAAAAAAAGATGAGGCAGTCTGCTTTAGGCATCGAGGACGTTTACAGTACTTTCCAAAGGGTAATGACGGACTTACAGACAATTAAAAGAGGCCTATTTTAGTAAATTCTTATTAACACTATAGCTACATAATAGCTGCATAATATGTGAGCATGTTAGGTGTTCAGAGGTGAAACACGAGTGAAGCTTGTAACGGTTCTGCTTCCCGAAGCTTATTTGGAGGGACTTGACGAACTCGTGAGGGCGGGCATGTATCCGAGTCGTAGTGCAGCCATCCGAGCGTCTGTCAGAGACATGCTGAAAAAAGAGCTTTGGCGTAGACGAGAAGGATAGCTTCCTTAGTTGTTCGGCAGTCGCTCGAAAAGAAGCCTTGCCGAGAGAAAAAAGAGACCTCCTACTCTCCTAGAAATTGTTTGGCTGTATCTCTCACCAGTTTTGCGGTCTCAGCGGGATTTTCAGCAAGCGTTATAGACCTTCCAACAATGAGGTAACGCGCCCCGGCATTGATGGCCGACTGGATGCTTCCGCCCTGCGCGCCCACACCAGGTGAGTAGATGGGGACGTGATTTTTCAGGATGGTGTGTACCTCCCGTATCTTCTCAGGGTAGGTGGCGCCTACAACTGCTCCGTCAGCGTTCCACGACAGCGCTTTTTGGGCAAAAACGACGTACTGAGGAATCCTCCTCCCTGTTTTCGGTTCATGTATTACTTGACCATATCCTTCCTCGGCACCCTTATGGCTCATATAAACCAAAAGAACAACCCCTCGATGCATCTGCTTGGCAACCTCGAAGACGGGTTGAAGTCCCTCGTCCCACCCCACGAAAGGGTTAGCGGTCACGGCGTCGAATCCGGCTCTGTAATAGTACTCCGCAATCGTGCGGTTGGTGTATCCCACATCGTTGACCTTGCAGTCCATGAGTACGGGCAGCCCTTGATCGTGAATCCACCTAACTATTTGTTGCACTCCATTGGACAAGCCGAGGGGAAGAACTAGCTGGCGATTTAGTTTCACGGCGCAGATGAACGGGTGCACCATCTTCAGCGTTTCAATGCTTTTGGAAAGAAGACGTTGGGGCTGATCTGGTGGGAGGTCTAGAGCTAACACTATGTTTGATCCCGTCTTCTTTGCAGAGCGGTCCATTTCGGGTTTAAACGACAAGTTTACCCTCCCTTAAGGAAATTAAGGGAGACAAGCAAACTTATTATAGTTTGTGCGGCGTTAACGGTGGCGTCGTGGACTTGTTTGGAAAGGTTTAAACCAGTGGAGATGGAGCAACCCGTGAGTCTTAACATCGAATTCCACCTTCAAAAGAGTTTTCCAGAGCTAAAGGCTTTGACTTGCCAAATCATGGGCGTAGGAGTGGAAAAGCGAAAAGTGGAGTTGGAAAGTTTTAAGGAAGAGGTGATGAAACAGGTGAGAGAGCAATACGATCTGGAGTCGCTGAGGAACCTCTCCAC
>JAOUMI010000127.1 GCA_029881555.1 Candidatus Bathyarchaeota archaeon
AATCTGTTTTCGCGCTCGATGTTCCACGTAAAACCGCGCGAGTTTAGTGACTTTTCTTGCTGTGTTTGCGGACGAGGTTTATGTACTCTATGAGGCGTTCAAGGGAGGTCTCAGGCGTTATGGGGCTTCCCACATCCATTACGAACCTGCCACCATACTCATCCCGGCCGACATCGATCTGCCGCTTAATCTCCCTCTCCAGCTCCTCGCTTGTACCTTCCTGCACGACATTTATTGCATCTACGTTGCCAAAAAGGGTAATCTCGTCTTGGAGACGTCGAGTCTTCAAAACGCTGGCCTGCCAAGCCACATCGGAGTCGAAGCCCTTCTTGCTCTCCTCAAGATGAATTCCATCAGGCTTCATGTCAAGTATACTCTCAAAGCCAGCCTGCCAGTCCTTCCCCACTCCAGTCGGGTAAAAGATGTACTTCAATCCCAGCTGTTGAGCGGCATGAATGCACCTCTGAATAGCGGGCTTACCGATCGTCTCGAATTGAGCGGGGGATATCATCTCGCCCGTGTACCATTCCCAAGCCCATACGCCGTCAGACCCCATCTTAGCATGTGCCTTGATTTCCTCAATGATTGCGTCTGCCGTTCTATCGACAAGTTGTTTGAGTAACGTGGGGTTCTTGATGAAGAGTTTGATTGAAGGCATGGGACCCATGAAATCGCATGCCGCTTCGAGGGGACTGTCGATTCCTGACAGGATGAACTTCTCGTTTCCAAATTTCTTTACTAGCGCTTCAACCCAATCGGTTCTTCCCTCCTCAATGAGCGTTTCAGCCTTCTGCACATGGACGTACTTCTCTACATCTTCCTTGGTTTTGATGACTCCTGACAAGTCTACGTTCGGGTATGTGGCGTGGATGCCTTCTGGTGGCGGTTCCTCTATTATGTACTGCCACACGGTGGCGCCGGGGGTGATGTCTCGCATGTAGACAGCTCTCGTAGTGGGAATGACGATGTGATTTTTTCTCCACTCCCTGCTCGGACATATGGAAGCACCCCATACCCAGTCCATGTCGACCTTTCTTTGCATAGTTTCCTCAACCTCCAGCAGCTTGGCAATATCCCAAGCATCCTTGATCCACCAGGGTTTACCCTCAGCGAAGTCGTCCCAGAAGTGGGGTCCACGCCATAAGGCAAGGTCTGCGTAGTTTAGCACGCTCGGAATGTCTTCGGGGCTACCCTCCCCAAAAGCAGCTAAAATTCTCTCTTTTCCAGTCGTAATTTTAGATCACCTTCTCTCGTGTCCGCTCCATAAGTTGTTTCGCCAGAGTTACGGCGTCCTGCAGGTTCTTGGCATACCCGTCAGCACCTACCGTTTCAGCCCAAGCAGCGTCAACCACCGCGCCCCCGATCATGATCTTCGCCTTAAACCCGCTCTTCCTAAACGCTTTTACGAGTTTTTCCTGCTCCAATCTCGTTGTTGTTGTCAAAGCCGAAGCCCCAACGATATCTGCTCCCACCTCCTTCGCCTTATCGACAAAAGCCTCTGCCGGTTGGTCCTCTCCGATGTCGTACACATCGAAGCCATTAGCCTCCAGCATCATTGCTACAAGCCTCTTGCCTATGAAGTGTATATCTCCATACACGGTGCCTATGACCACTTTTCCTACTGGTTTAGCATTCTTTGCCAGCGGGATCTGGGGCTTCAATAGGTCCATCCCTACCAGGCATGCTTCCGCGGCAATCATCAGCTCCGACAGGAAGATTTTCTTCGCGCCGAACTTTTCACCAACTTCGTTTATGCCCTTAACTAAACCTTCTTGAATGGCCTTTAACGGGTCGATACCCTTTTCGATCACCTCGTTTGCCAGTCTCTTAGCACTTTCTTCATCGTAATCGACGACAGCCTTTCTCAGCCCATCTATGATCTTTTCTTCAGACACACCTTTTCCTCCTTCTTCCAGATTTGCATTTTTTGTAACTTCATATCTTTTATGATTTTCCTTCCTCCACAACAATTTGTGCGCGCATTAAGCCATCATTCTTTTTATGATGCAGTTGCCGAGGATGCAGTTTCCCTATTAACACCTCCCAGTGCATTTAAAACTTATATGCATGCGTAGTTGCGTTCTATTCAAGCTTATACCAATGTTCTCTATGGGATAAATGGGTTGAAGCTGTTGAAGTTTTTTCTCTGCAGAGTCTGGAGGAGACAAAAGAAGGAAAACATCCGTTGCGTTGCTAATGATAATAAAAGAACAGAAGGAAACCTGATTCTAATCGATCTAAGGGTTGATGAACATCCGAGGCCAGTCAATGAATTGAGAAGAACATTCGAGAATTTCAAAAGAGGAACGTTTGGTAATAATAGACCCTCCTCCCCGAGGAGGGGAGGTATAGGGGGTCTAAGAGAGGATAACACTTGTACTGCTAAAACAAACAAGTTAGCAAACCCTCGTAAAGAAGAAGAATTATAAAGACTTTATCCATGTTAATGAATATCCATCAGACTAGAAGCAAAAAGGAAAACTGGAGCAACACTGATGAAAAAACTGGCCGCAACATATCTTCTACTCACTCTGCTCATCACGCTTGTTACGCCAGTTCACGCCTCAGTGAAGATGCAAGCCACGATCGACCAAAACATTCACGTCGTCTTCATTTTTGAAGACATCAACTCCACAATTTACAGCGAGGCCAAACAAACATTCAACATCACAACTATTCCTAAAGCCATCATAAAGAGTCTTGAACAGCAAGG
>JAOUMI010000128.1 GCA_029881555.1 Candidatus Bathyarchaeota archaeon
CCATATGGGGTTGCACATCGAATCCTACCACGTGGCATCCTATAAGCCAAGCCTCCACAAGTATGCTGGCGGTTCCACAGAAGGGATCCAACAGCAAGTCATCTTTCTTGGGTTGAGCTAGGTTCACCATGCACCTCGCTAGTTTCGCGGGCATGGCTGTTGGATGGAAAAAGGGACGTTTTCGGAGTCTCCTTTCAACAAAGGGCTTTGGCGATATCTCAGCCATCTTTAACCCGAAGACGAACCGTTTGTCCGTTAGGATTCCGAAAAAAGTCTTTTGAGGAGCCGTTAAGTTCACTTTCGTCTTCTTAACCTTGTTTAGAACCAGTTCTCCAAGCTTGCGTTCCAGTTCAACACCGATAAGGTGAGGAGTAGCACCCCTTATCCTTCTCACTCGAGCAGCGAAACTTTCGCCTTGTTCAATGAAGCCTTCCAGAGATGCCGAACGCACGTTCTCTAGAATTTCGGCTAGGACGGCGTCGCAGCTGAATAACTCTAAACAGCAAACTCGCGTCATGGCAGACCTAGACTTAACGGATTTTACGCTGTCAACATTAGCCTCAACTCGCAGAACTTGGGTCAACTCCTCCAAGACTGTATATATGTGACCTTCAGCCTCTAGGATGGATTTCAACTCGGAAAAAGGGAGGGTTGGGTGTTCGCCTGAAAGCAGAAAGAAAAGTTTAGCCACCCTTTAGACTCCTATTTTGGCTAGGGCTTCTGCGATTAATGGAGCAACCGAAACCACGCTCACGGGGCTGGGAACGCAGTCGGTGCCAACGATTTCTTCGGCTCCGCCTTGCATAATCTTCCTTTGCGCTTCGCCGACTAGTAGTGGATGGGCACAAGCAGCGTAAACTCTCTTTGCTCCTTGCGTCTTCAACATTTTTACGGCGGCGGCTATGGTTCCCCCAGTGCTAATGATATCGTCGAAAACAATCACATCTCTTCCTTCAATGTTAAATCTTTTCTCTTCCACTCTAATCTCTCCTGTCAAACGATGTCTCTCCTTCCGCAGCCAACCGCATCCCCCGTCTAGAACCCTGTCAGCCTCCTTAGCCAGCTCCAATGCACCCTTATCCGGAGCCAGTGAAAATGCTCCAGCTAATCCCTTGTTCTTGAAATGTTCTGCCAGCAAAGTTATGGCTGAGAGGTTTTCCGCTGGGATGCTGAATTTCTTTAAAACGCCTTCTTTATGGATGTTTACGGTTAAGAAGCGGTCGGTTCCAGATGCCTCGATAAGTTTGATGAAGGTTTCGATGCTAATTGCTTCGCCTAGCAAAAACCTCTTGTCTTGTCTGGAATAAGCCAGATAGGGGACCACGGCTGTCACCCTCTCGGCTCCTAAGTCCTTTGCCGCATCAACCATCAGAAAAAGTTGCATGATATGTGCGTCTTGTGGCGGTCCGGTGGTCTGAACGATCACTACTTCTTCGCCCTTTACGTCACCGTCAAGTCGAAGATAGGACTCTCCGTCAGGGAAGGTCTTGAAGATGACGGAAACAATCCTCGACTTCAGCAGGTCAGCGACTTTTCGACCTAAATCTTGAGACGCTGGACCTAGAACCACTATCACGGTTTTTCCCTTTTCTTATACTCTTCTATCAGTTCCTTTGCTCTATCCAATCTCACTTTACGTTCTTCAACCATCTTTTCAACAACTAAATCGATCAGGTCTCCGGTGGCTCCAGCTGTGATCGCAATGTTTCGAGCATGCAGGGACATATGTCCTCTCTGTATGCCCTCGTGAACTAACGCTCTCAATGCGCCAAGGTTTTGAGCCAAACCCACAGCAGCCATCACTTCCCCCAGCTCATTGGCTGTTTTTACGCCTAGAATCTTCAAGGCTACTTTAGCCACGGGATGCACCTTTGTGGCTCCGCCTATTATTCCCACAGCCATCGGCAGTTCAATTGAACCTACTAGGTCTCCGTCCTCGTTTTTCTCCCAAACCGTTAGTGGGCCGTAATGGCCTGATCTAGCAGCGTAGGCGTGGGCTCCTGCTTCTACGGCGCGGTGGTCGTTGCCCGTGGCTATTACAACTCCGATTATGCCGTTGAGGATACCTTTATTGTGGGTTGCGGCTCTGAAAGGATCTGCAGCCGCAAAGTTATATGCCTCCACTATGCCGTTGACAACTTCCTCTCCACCCACCTCTTCCTTTGCTATGACGGCCCAAGCCCGCACCAGCCGCTTGACAGCTAGATTGGAGATTATTCTCATGTACACTTTGCCGTGGGTTATCCTCTCAATCATGGGGGCAACAGCCTCAGCCATGGAGTTCACAGCGTTGGCGCCCATGGCGTCTCTGCAGTCGACATAAAGCTCGGTGATAACCATGGGTCCACTGCTGGTCTCGATCACTTTCACCTCTAGATCTTTAGCGCCTCCTCCCACCGAAACCAGCATGGGATCCTGCTCATCTGCTTTCTTTATAATCTCGTTTTTCGCTGCTAGAATCGCCATTTTTGCTCCGTAGGGGTCTCTTATGCCCACAACTTGGATTTGTCCGATCATGATAGGTTCGGTGCTGCTTGTGAAGAATCCTCCCCTTGATCTAGCCATCTTTGCAGCGTAGCTGGCTGCAGCAACAACTGATGGCTCTTCGATTGCCATAGGTATCAGGTAGTCTCTTCCATTGATGAGAAAATTCACAGCGATCCCCAGAGGGATAGGGATTGCCCCGACAACGTTTTCAATCATGCGGTCGG
>JAOUMI010000129.1 GCA_029881555.1 Candidatus Bathyarchaeota archaeon
GAAGGTTCCGCTCGATCGCCCACTCGATGTCCTGAGGTTGCCCGTAATGCTCCTCAATACGTTTGGCAAGTTCAGCTAGCTTGACAATCTCCTCGTCGGTCAGGCAAGGCTGTTTCTGCCGTTCAGCGGACACATCAACGTGTATGGTTTTGCCGGTTTTGGGATCAGAAACATACTCGATTACTTTCTTGCCAATTTTCTTGTCAATAATCTTCAGCGTCTTTTTATCCACGACGTAGTTGTCTGGAGTGACAGCGCCGGACACAACCGATTCCCCTAGCCCCCAGTTGGCTTCAATAACGATTTGATTCTGTTCTCCGGTCACCGGGTTTATGGTGAACGTGACGCCGGCAGTCTTGGCGTCAACCATTTTTTGTACACCCACGCTGATGAGAACCTGCTCGTGTTTGAAGCCTTTTTGGATTCGGTAGTAGATGGCTCTTGGTGTGAACAGGCTCGACCAGCATCGTATGGTTTTCTGAACAAGTTCTCTGTCCCCTCTCACGTTTAGGTAGGTTTCCTGTTGCCCAGCGAAGGAGGCGCCGGGAAGGTCTTCAGCTGTGGCGCTTGAACGCACAGCCACGAACACCCGAGTTGATTTCGTTCTCTTGCTTAGTTTTTTGTAGGCTTTCTCGATGGCTTCTTCGATTTCACGTGGTATTGGAGTTGATTCAATTATCTTTCGAACCCTTTTAGAGGCTTCTTCAAATTGCTGAGGAACGTTAATGTCGGTGACGGTTTCTTCAATGGTCTTGTAGATTTTTTCAGCGATGCCCGTTTCTGTGATGAACTTTTTGTAAGCTTGAGCGGTAACCGCGAACCCGGGTGGGACAGGTATTCCCGCTCGAAGCATTTCGCCTAGATTTGCTACCTTGCCTCCAACGAGCGGAACGCCCTCTTTTCCTACTTCTTCAAACCAAATGATGAGTTTCTCTTTCGATGTTCCTTTTCGCAACGAAATTTCCTCCAACTAGTCTGCCGTTTTCTCAACACTTATTCGACAGGTTATAGGTAGTTTGGCTCCTCCTCGCTTTAACGCCTCTCTGGCGACTTCGATGCCGTCCTCGTTCACGTCGGCCGTTATGATTGTCTGGTTTCGTTTCACTCGCGCAGCGGTTCCTATTGGTTTTCCAAACGCCCTTTTCATCCCGTCTTGCAGTCGATCCGCGTGAGCCCCAAATATCATCTTGTTTTCCCTAAGCACTGCGTGGGGGTAAGGCAGAATCCGCAAACAATAATTGGTTCCTAACTTTTCGGAGAGAACCCGATTTGCTGCCACACGTGCCGCTTCTAACGCGTTGTGGCGGACCTGTGCCTCCTTCTGGGTGACTAGAAAGGCTTGATACTCAAATCTAGCTGTGGGATCTCCCATAGTGAACTTGGTTATTTTTGGTTGGGGAGAGCCTCGGATGTACTTTTTTCTCGTGTAGGATTGCCCTTTTACCCTTCGATAGTTATGTGCTTTCACGGTTTTTCCCCGTTTCAGCCTTTGTATACAGGATATTTAAAGGATACTCTAGTACCGTTGTTTATTAAAAGTACGGATTTGCAATAAGGGTGTCCTTGTCTCTACAGTGGCTTGTTTTTAAGCCATGTTTTAGCCAGTTCATCAAAGTTCGGAAAAACCTTTTTCAAGACTGGGATGTACATTTTTTTCTCTTCTTCAGTTACGTATTGGAACTGGTAGGGCCCCATATACGGGGACGGTTCACCCTCCCTGGTTAAGAATTCGATGTGCATTAGCGGTTCTCCCCTCTTAATGGTTATAGGCTGTCTTTCATTGCTCAGGTTGACGAGTTCTAGGGCCAGTCTCCCAACGAAGCCGCTGTGAACCTTGGCGGCGTTGAGAAACGACAGTCCCATTCTTCCGTACTTGCTTTTCGCTGTGAGGTGCGCCACGTATTGGGGTGGGGTGAACACGACCTCGTAGGAGATGAGGTTTTTGTGCTCGAGGTAATGCAGGGTGGTTTCCTCCTTCACTGTTAAAACGTAGCTGTCGCCGTCCAAGAGGTTATAGTCGAATGGGTAGATGCATTTATAGTTCTCAATGAGTTCCATCAGCTTGTTCTTGCCCAGAATGCACATGCTGTTCTCACCTTAGTCCCACAATAGGTGCGCTCGTGTTATTATAATTCTTTTGCGGAGTAAGAGAGAGTTAGTAGTTCTCGGAGAGTTGATGAACAGGTTCTCTCACCCGCTCCAGCAACACGTACTCTTTCAGGAAGCCGTGTTTCTTGTACAAGCGTATCGCCTGTTCATTGCCTTTCTCGGTAGCAACGTGAATCTCCGCTATTCCCACCTTGTCAGCCCGTTTTACCACTTCTTCCAGCAGTTTCGATCCGATGCCCTTACCCTGATAGTCTTTGTGGACGAAGAGGTAGTTTACGGTTGCCTCGTTCCACTTCTCCCAGATCGACGGTAGAACGTAATAGTCAGCATAGCCGACGACAATGCCGCCCAACTCAGCTACAAGCATCACGTAATTCGAGGTTGCCAAAAGCCTCCGCAATGCGCTTCTAGCCCAAGACTCGTCTTTTAGGTAGGTTGTTTTGAAAACTCGGATTATGCCCTCAACGTCCTGGTTTACAGCTTCTCGAACGACCAAATTGTCTGCGGGCTTCACAAATAGTCCTCCTAAGGTCAACTCGTTGTCGACGAAAGAGTTTTAATCTTTTCCACGGCTTCTTCGAACAATTTCGTCACTC
>JAOUMI010000130.1 GCA_029881555.1 Candidatus Bathyarchaeota archaeon
GCCTCTATCGTTAGTGTAACTCTCATCGTCGCTCAATATTGAGCAATATTGCGTCCCATATAAGATTATCGGTTCTCATCCATTCCACTGGGCGAAGAATCTCGTTAAGACTCGTATTGCATGGAATTCGCACGCAACTATACTTCCACAAGGGTTTCATGAAACCGCGAGACTCGAAAAGAAAGATTTTGCTATAATGGTAAGTATGATCGTCAAACTTGAGGAGTATATATATACTTATCTAAGATTTCCAGAACTATGCTGATGATTATTCCAGATATGCCCCCAATTATAGTAATGAGTCCTATGACGGCGAGGGCGAAGCCCAGATAGTAAGCTCCTGTCGCTTCAGAATGGATTGTTGTGAAAATCCAGAATCCGCTCGCGTGGTCCTGAACCCCGAAAGGCGCAATAATGTTTCCCAAGATTAGTAAGATTATCCCAATCGGAATCGAAACCATGCTCCCGACAAACAACCTTCTATGCCTCAAAATCCCTCATCCCCCTAAGATTCGTCAGCTTCTATCGTTAGTGTAACTCTCATTGTTGTTCAATATTGAGCAGTATTGCGTCCCATATAAGGCTATCGGTTCTCATCTCTATGACCTCAAAAGGGGAAGGCAACCTGTTTATCCCTAAACGCTCTCAACGATCTTTTTGAAGGCTTTGGCTAAGCTCTGTCTTATTTCTTTTGCGCATGTTTTGTAGGCTTCTATTCCTTTACCATACGGATCTTCAATGTCCAAGTTTTCTGTTTCTCCTGCGAACTCCTTTAGCGTGAAAACCTTGTGTTTAGCTTCTGGGTGACGTGAAAGAATGTCATCCTTGTAATGTTTCGTCATGGTTAGGATTAGGTCCGCTTCTTCAATTAGCTCCTCAGTTAGTTGCCTAGACCTGAAACCCGAGATATCTATACCTTCTTCTATCATGGTCTCTATAGCCTCTGAAGTAGGTGGTCCTCCAAAAGCGTTTAAACCTGCTGAAAGAATCCTTACTTCCACGGGTTTGTCAACTTTCTCTAACAACGTGTTAAGAAAGCCTTGTGCCATGGGGCTTCGACAAATGTTCCCGTAACACACAAACAAGACCGTCTTACAAGGCATCTTGGGTCATCTGATATTCTTTGGTTCGAGTTATAGATTTTGGCATCACCTGCCCTTTACGACACGACAAGACACTAAGAATCAAAGTTTAGATCCGTTAGAAATAAGTAACACATAAACCAAAGGAAAATGTTTATCTATTTCGCAAATAGTGAAGAAAAACCAAGGAAGCACTGGTGAACTCGGTGAGCACTAAACCCGTGATAATCGATGCAACCGAACTGATCCTAGGCAGGGTAGCCAGCAACGTAGCCAAGCGCCTCCTCCAAGGCGAAACAATAATCATTGTAAACGCGGAGAAGGCGGCTATATCGGGCAGAAGACTCAGCATTGTAAGAGAGGCGAAGGCCTTACTAGAGGTCGGCCACCCAGGGAAGGGACCCCTCCACCCAAGGAGGCCAGAACGCATCGTTCGAAGAACCGTGCGAGGCATGCTTCCGTGGAAGAAGCCGAAGGGAAAGCAGGCGTACAAGAGGCTCCGGGTTTTCCTTGGAGTTCCTGAAGAGTATGAAGGCAAGGAAACACAGACGATACCAGAAGCCAACGCACAAAAGCTGAGATGCCCCTATATAAGGGTGGAAGAGCTAGCCAAGAGAGTAGGATGGACCCCGGTGGGTGAGTGAAACGTCAAAAACCAAGAGGATTTTGTTAACAAGCGGGAAACGAAAAACCGCCATCGCCCGAGCAACAGTCAGAGAGGGACAGGGAAGAATCCGCATCAATAACATTCCTCTCGAGATCTTAGAGCCGGAAATCGCCCGCAAGAAAATCATGGAACCCCTCCTCCAGACTGGCGAGGAGGTTTGGAAACGACTCGACATCAACATCAAGGTGTCCGGCGGAGGCTTCATGGGGCAAGCTGAAGCCGCGCGCACCTCTATCGCTAGGGCTCTAATAAAATGGACGAAGAGTAGGCATGTTAGGACGGTTCTAGCCGGGTATGACCGAACCATGATTGCTGGCGACTCCAGAAGGAAGGAGCCGAAAAAGTTCGGCGGTCCGGGCGCGAGAGCCAGAGATCAGAAAAGCTATCGCTAGCTTTGAACAAACAACCAAGTTAACACGGGCCTATCACTAGTACAGAAGAGGTTGTGTTGAGGCGGGTACGAGGTGAGGTTGTGGATAATGGCTCCCGCCACAACGGCAGGGTTCGCTATTTCGTTGACTGCTTTTTCTCACTTCTTCAGCTTAGAAGGATATCTTTGCTGAAGATGGTAATCCACCTAGCAGCTTGGTTGCAGCAGCGCCAACTCTCTCACGGTGCTTCTCCTCTGTGTAGACGCGCAGGATGTTTATGAACCCCTTAAGTACGTCGAATATTCCGGATATGTCGCTCAGCCGTTGAGGAATCTTTTCGCCGTCTCGGGTTCGGTGGAACACAGGGATTTCCATGGGTTCTAGAAGAACCGAGTGTCGGTACGGCACCGATGGAAGCGTTGGCACGTCGATCACAACGGATTTGGGTTTGACTCCTGCTTCTGAGGCGATTTTGTCCCTCATCTGGTTTCGAATTTCCTCTACGCTGAAGATGCTAGAAACTGTTTTGTCTCTCACGTAAAAGGTTTTGT
>JAOUMI010000131.1 GCA_029881555.1 Candidatus Bathyarchaeota archaeon
TGCGATTTACCGAATGGAAAGCCCAAGCGTTGTTTTTCTGATATTCTCCACCGGCAAGATCGTGTGCGTGGGTGCAAAGAAGGAGGAGGATGTCTATGAGGCTGTGGAAAATCTTCGGCGAAGGCTGGAAGAGATTGAGGTTCTCCATGAAGAAATGCCCGAAATGCGAACGCAGGGAGGTTTAGAAGCGATGGCTTGGGAGCTGATCACGGTGGCACAGATGTTGGTCACAAGGTTGGGGGATCGCCTGCGTTGTCGGAGGTGCGAGCGGAAGTTAGAGGTCGGGGAAGAGGTCTGGAAGCACTACTCATCCCGAAAGCGTAGCAACAGAACGGATTACTACTGTAAGGGATGCTACAAAAAGCTCTGATTTTAAGGTGGCAAGTCTCGGTAAACACATATTAATGTGCTCCGTTTCTATTCTTTTAGGCGCCTTTAAAAACAGAAAGGGGGGGTTTGCTAGGGCATCCCACCTTAAGCGGTTGATGTTTTAACCAAATCAAATGGAATAAATTTTTATGCGGATTCCGCCCGGTCCACCACGCTTTTAGTTTCCTTCTAGCAAAACGGGTTTCAATAAGAAAAGGCAAGATTAAAGAGTGAGTCACTGGAGAAATATTTGGTTACAATGGCAGAGGGAGGACAATGAAAGACGATATTGCCGTGATAGGTGCGGGAGTGATCGGCGGAGCCATAGTGAAAAGCCTGCTCAAAGGCGGATACAAAGGAAAGATCACAGCCACCAGAAGAAAAGTGGAAAAACTGAAGGAACTAGAAGAGTTGGGAGCAGTCATAACCCGAGACAACAGGAAAGCCGCCGAACAATCCAACATCGTCTTCATATGCGTTAAACAAAACGACGTTGGAAACATCCTAAAAGAGGTAAAAAAGGAAATCGAAGGGAAACTGGTGGTTTCCACAGCTGCCACAATTCCGCTGGAATTCTATAAGAGCATAGTTCCAAAAGCCAGATTTGTTAGAACCATGCCCAACGTGGCTGTTTTGGTGCAGGAGGCTTTCACCGCCTACTGCTGCGACAGCGATGTAACCTCAGAAGACAAGGGGAAAGTTGAGAAAATCCTCAACTCTATGGGAATATGTCAGGAAGTTGAGCAGAAGTATATGGACGCTATAACGGCGCTGAGCGGGAGCGGGCCAGCGTACCTCTCCGTGATCATAGAGTCAATGATGTACGCTGGTCTAAAAGTCGGTTTACCCAGAGAACTGTCTCTCTACAGCTCAGCGCAGACGGTCCTAGGAACAGGAAAGCTCGTCCTGCATTTCTTAGAAACGAAAGAGCACTTAGCCGAGATAAAGGACATGGTCACCACACCCGGCGGGATCACTATAGAGGGAATATATGAGCTGGAAGGAAGCGAGATAAGAACCGCACTGATGAGGGCGGTTGAGAGAGCAACAGAAAAGTGCTCGAAGATTCGACTCGGCTGGAAAAAATAGTATTCTTTTTAGAGGGGTCTGCCCGTCATAAGGTCTTCATTCCCAAAAGGTCAGTCTGGGACGGCTACATCATCCCCCACTACAAATGGGATGCCCCCGCAAATAAACTTTGCACCGTCAGGTCGTGGTCTCTTGCCTTTTCAGCAACACCTTTTTCCGAAGCGCCTTTAAGGTTCCGGAAACTCCCAGAACGTCGATCGCAACTGGTTTTCCGTTTATCTCAGTTACAGAAGCAACCGAAGCCCTGACCATCTCTAAGGCTCTGTGGGAGCAGCGCACAATACCCCAACTTCTATCTGAATTGTACTCGATGAAAGTGAGGCTGGCTTGGCTAGCACCATACTCCCCAAAGAGCTGGAGGACAGCGCTCCAAACAGCGTCCACTACATCCCTCTTGCTAACAAAATGTTCGCCCAAAACCCTAAGAGCAAGATATCTTCTTCTCACACGCTCAGACAATCCTTCTTCCTCCTCACAAGACGTATGCCGGGAGCTACAAAATCTGGACTAAGCTTCTCCCTGTTCCGCTCTACAATGGTTAAGGGAGACTCTGAAAGGGCACACAAAGCAAGCGGCACAGCCATGTTAAAAAGTGAGGCAAGAGCAACACAGTCATAAGGTCCTCTCATAAGATGCAAGTTGGTTGCCCCGCTGGAAATTGAAACGGGTACGCCAAATTTTTTTGCAATCGCCACTTCTTTTCGCAGAGTGGAGAGAAGGCGGATTCTTAAGAAGTCTTTTGACGAAAGAAGCGGTGCTACATCTACTTCGAGGGACGATGATGCATTGGAGGCGAGTTCTGCCTCAGCGTGGTCAAAGAATCGTCGGCGGGAACTCGTGGCGGGAAAGGAAAGGAGGTCTACCCGTCGGTCCTTGGCTGCCTGTCTCGCAACAGCCTTCGAGGTGCACACCACCGATATGACCTCAAATCTTCGTCTGAAGCGGCGCAGTTCGTGGAGTAGTTGACGAGGCGTTTTCGAGGTAAGGTCCAGCCTTGTGACAAAGTCTATCCCAACATCTTTGCAGATGCCTCGCAGTTGGCGAACCTTGTCTTGTGTAACGTTTGGTGGAAGGGGTATTCCAACCAGGCGGTAGCCTAGCTTAGAGGATCTGGTAACAATCTTCTCAACCTGATCCGAATCTTTGACTGAAGGCTGCAGGTGTAGATCAACGAATTTTCTCATGGAATCATCCCAAGTTC
>JAOUMI010000132.1 GCA_029881555.1 Candidatus Bathyarchaeota archaeon
TACAGTACACCCTGCCTATCATCGCCAAGAAGACGAAGGCAAAAGCTGTCATAGTGCCAATCGACAATCCCAACTGGATCCGCCCAGGGTTAAGGAGACAGATCCAAAAGGAGCTGGCGGAAATCACCGTGGCATCAACGTTTCCCAAACCGTTCTGCTCGCTCGAAGAGACTGGCAACAATTACATAGACATTTTTGCGAAGCATTTTGGGCGGCCAAAGATCGAGGTAGAGACCAGGAAAGGGCTAATCAGCGGCGTTCAAGTCAAACGCGGCGCCCCCTGCGGTTCTACCTGGTTCATTGCAGAGCGGTTGATTGGAATAGAAAACTCTCAACAGAGGGTTCGAGAAGAGGTAGCCAAGGCCCATCACGCTTATCCCTGTCTCGCAAGCATGATAATCGATTCGGAGCTTGGAGACACTGTTCTCCACAAGTCTCAGTACATAATTCGAGAAGCGGTGGAGGAGAAAAAGAAGGTTAGAGAGTGATGACGAACAGGAGGCGCTCAACCAGCTCCTTGTAGCGGTTCCGGATCGTGACCTCCGTTACCTGAGCGATCTCAGCGATCTCTCTCTGAGTTTTCCGCTCGCCCGTGAGCACGGACGCGATGTAGCTGGCGGCTGCGGCTATGCCGGTGGGTCCTCTGCCAGACGTGAGTCTAAGTTCTTTTGCGGTGACGAGGATTTTATGGGCGATTTCCTCCACTTTCCCCTGCATGGTGAGTTGATTGGAAAACTTGGCGATGTATTGGCTGGGTTTTAGTGGTGGAATGAAATAGTTGAGTTCCTTAACGAGAAATCGGTAGCTACGTCCCACCTCTTTCTTGTTAATGTTTGAAGCTTGAGCTATCTCCTCAAGGGTTCTCGCGAGCCCACACTGTCGACAAGCCACATATATAGCGGCGGCTGTCACACCCTGAATAGACCTTCCTCGGATAAGACGCTCCTTAACGGCCTTCCGATAGATAACGGAGGCGGTTTCAAGGATGTTTTTGGGCAGGCTAAGCGCATTAGATATCTTGGAGATCTCGGAAAGGGCAAAAGCAAGATTTCGCTCCGTAGCATCAGAGACTCGAATGCGACGTTGCCACTTTCGAAGCCTATAGATCTGGGCTTTTTGACCTGCGCTGAGCCTCTTGCCGTAGATGTCGCGGTCATGCCAGTCAATCATAGTGGAAAGCCCTTTGTCGTGGATGGTGAACGTAAGGGGGGCGCCGACACGGGTTCGTTTTTGTCGCTGTTCAGCGTCGAACGCACGCCACTCTGGTCCTTGGTTCGTGAGTTTGGCGGCGACGACGAACCCGCAGCTCATACACACGATTTCAGCGCACTCGTAGTCCCGCATAAGTCGGCTGCTTCCGCACTCTGGGCATTGTTGAACCCTTGAGGGTTGTAGAGGGAACTTTTCTCGACTCATCTTCTTTTCCTTCTTCTCTTCATCTTGGGAGAGGGGACGGCATAGAGAACGTGGCTGACGATATGATGCGGTTCTTCCATGTTAGGTTTTACTGCCACATATGGAGAGGATGTGGGTCCGAACACGTCGAAAACTGTTCCGACAGGCTTAAGGTGTTTGTCCACCACCTTGTCGCCGATATGCGGGAGGTTTTCAGCCTTAAGAATCAGTTTTTTGCTAGAGCTTACGTGTAGTACGTGACCTATTCTTTGCAAGCCCTCCCCTCACAAAAATCAATGGGTTGAACTGACCGCTTTATTTAAAGCTTTCTAAAATCTTGGCAGAACTCAGGTTTGCCTGCGAGCTTTGAAGAGCTCCTCAGCGACTCTTCGAAGGATTTGAGTTTTGGAACCCCTTTTGGGAACCACGACTAGACCGGTTTTCTGCCACGGAGAGTTCGGGTGTCCAGCATCCATAACAACTTCAGGTTGAAGGCCTACTTGCTCCACAGCCTTTTGTAGCTCCTTAAGTTTTGGTGCGGGCACCGCAAGGCTCTTTGGAACTCTCCGCCCCGCCGACCGGGTTTTGGTGGAATCGAAGTAAAGGGGCCACAAGACAAACTTGTCTCTCTTCCTCAAGTCGACACCGACTTTTTGTTGTGCTTCGAACATTTTAATTGTTGTGGCGTGCTAGAAGATTTAAGGTGCTCTAATTGGAGCGCTAGCTCTTTTTTTGGACAAGCACGGCATTTACAGCGCCGTTTTGTCCTGGGCGAGAGGTTACGCGTGCTGTGCCCAGCGGAGTTTCGATGATCGTTCTCTTTGTGATTACTCCTCGGCGGTCGTAGTCTACGTTGGCTGGGTTTCTGGTCACACGGAGAATTTCAACCTTCTCTGTTTTTCCAGTGGATGGGTTGGAAAGGTTTGCATGGGTTGCGCCCAGCAAGCGTGGTTTCACTCCGCCTCCGCGTGTGCGTCTAGTCTTCTTTTTATGCTTGCCTAGGGTGGTTTCTGCGGGGAAGGAGCCCTTCTCAAACTTTCTCTTCGTTCGATACATTCGCTTCCTGCCCCCCGAAGTTTTCTTCTTGTGTAGGTTTCCGTGCCAAACCGACAAGCTTGCTGTTCTTCCTGTGTTGTGTTGACTGGGACTACAAGAATTCAAGATATAAGTTTATTGGCTTTGAGTGAAAAGTTTGTTGTGTTGTTTCTCTTTCTTTTATAGACCCCCTATAGCCCTCTCCCCCCGTATAGGGTAGAAAAAAA
>JAOUMI010000133.1 GCA_029881555.1 Candidatus Bathyarchaeota archaeon
CTCCTTCGATTTCGTGTACATCAAAGACTTCAGAAACTTGGACATTATAGTCATCTACTCCCTCCAGCATCTCTTGAACTTGTGAGGCCATAAGCACAATATTAATGGCCTTCTCCCTTTCCTCTTGAGAAAGCATGGAAGACAGCTGCACCGCTTGAACGTTTATTTTAACCTCTTCAACGTTGCTAACTAAGCTCTGCAAAACACCCGACGCATCTACTACAACTGCCGATCCAACCGACACCATCAGTAGAAGACTCAATAGAGCTAATATCTTTCTTTCGTGCATTGTTCTTCACCTCTTTCAATTTTTCTTTACTTTGCTAGTATCATCAATAGATGAAACAACCCTAATACTTTACGTGAAATGCATTTCATTCAACATCAACTGTTAGGCATTTTTCCTCTTTTTGACTATTCATTATACATCTGTGATTTTTGAAATTCTCCACTTGTAGGTTTTTATGATTTGTGGAAGAGACTTAGCGTTTAATCAATTGTGTGTGTGCATTTGGATCATATAGCGAAAAGATATGTTGAAAAAACAGATTTTTCGCAAAAACGGCGCTTGGGGCAAGAAAGGGAGATTGCGGGGATGTCTCCATGCACGCGAAGATAATGCCATATCCTTTTCTTTTGTGAAACGATTTTTATTGAACTGCGTGGAGTATTGTACTGGAAAGTGCAGGAAGGAAACTTCGATCATGACGGAAAAGATCATTGGACACGGCACCTGGTACGACAAGACTGCTGTCGAGCTGGTGGAGAGGGAGCGTAAGCTAGGCAGAAGCCTCGACCTGATCAGGACGGAGAGCGGACTCGGAGCTTCAGGTTTTCCACACATCGGCAGTTTCGCAGACTGCGCCAGAGCTTACACAGTGGCTCTAGCCCTCGAGGAGGAGGGATTTAAGGCGGAATATGTGGCGTTCGCCGACGACATGGACGGCTTGAGAAAAGTTCCAGCCGGGCTTCCTAGATCTTTAAGGAAGTATCTGGGCTATCCGGTGACGTCTATTCCAGACCCTTATGCTTGTCACGGAAGCTATGGGGAGCACATGAGCTCCCTCCTTTTGGAAGCCCTAGACGCGTGTGGTATAGAATATACGTTCATGTCTGGGAAAAAAGCGTATGAAAGAGGGCTTTTCAACAAGGAAATCAAGACGTTGCTAATGAACGCTGAGAGAATCGGAGAAATCGTTATGGAAGAGGTTGGACAGGCAAAGTTTGTAGAGGTCCTTCCCTACTTTCCCGTTTGTTCCAGCTGTGGTCGAATCTACACCACCAAGGCACAAGAGTTTCTTCCAAAGGAGGAGAAAGTCCTCTACACCTGTAAGGGAATGGAGGTAAAGGGAAGGTGGCTGGAGGGCTGTGGAAACAAGGACGAAGCAGACTACACGAAGGGAGAGGGGAAGCTCAGCTGGAAGGTGGAGTTCGCGGCTAGATGGAAAGCCTTAGACATACGATTTGAGGCTTATGGAAAGGACATTGCAGACTCGGTGAGGGTGAACGACCGAATATGTCAAGAGGTTTTAGACTGGCCTCCGCCCATGCATGCGCAGTATGAAATGTTTCTTGATAAGAGCGGAAAGAAAATTTCCAAGTCAGCGGGAAACGTGTTCACACCGCAGGTTTGGTTCCGATATGGCTCCCCGCGGTCTCTCCTCTTGCTTACGCTAAAGCGGTTCGTGGGAACCCGAGCTCTCTCCGTTACAGACATACCCCAGTACGTGACCGAACTCGACGAGCTGGAAGACATCTACTTCGGAAGGAAAGCGGTCGCCGACGCGAAGGAACACGCCAAGCTCACAGGTCTGTACAAGTATTGCTGGTTGCTCAAGCCTCCCTCTGAACCCGGCGTTCACGTGCCCTACAATCTGCTCACGTACCTAGCTAAGGTGGCACCTAAGGGTTCAAAAACTGAATACGTCGTCGACAAGCTCCGAGACTACGGATACGTCAGAGACGAGACGACGGAAGACCTAGAGAAAAGAATTGAATACGCGCTCAACTGGACGCGGGACTTCATGGAGATCAGGGAGGGAGCCGTGAAACTGAGCGAGAAGGAAGCCGCAGCGGTTAGGGAGCTTATTCAAGCCCTTCAAGTTGAGGCAGGAGAAGATCAGATACAGGGTGCTGTCTTCACGATTGCGAGGAAACACTCTGTCCAACCAAAGCGGTTCTTCAAAACTCTTTACATTATACTTTTAGGGGTGCCTGAAGGTCCGAGACTGGGTCCCTACATTGTCGCCATGGGAAGAAGAAACGTGACCGACGCGCTGAAGAGAGCACTAAAGAAGTAGAGTGCCAGTTAAGCTAAGCGATGGGAGGAGGCTCGAATTGGTGTACGCCTTTGCACAATTTAGGCATAAGAGTTTTACTTTTACCCGACAAGAATCTTTAATACAAGTTGAAGACGGTTAGTTAGTTCAAACCATAATTCCGTGACCATCCTTGTCCTACATGTTCGTCTGTCCCAAGTGCGGTAGACCGCACACAAAAAAAGAATACGTAGACAGCAAGTTTTGTCGAGAGTGCGGCAAGTTTCTCACCTACCGCAACAAGGTGAAAGCGCCTTCGTTTAAAGGACAGAAACCAGAAAGTAAAGAATGGAGTTTGTTTCCCTACAAGCCCTACC
>JAOUMI010000134.1 GCA_029881555.1 Candidatus Bathyarchaeota archaeon
ATCGGCGGGCGACTCATAGCGTTCATCTATTAGGGGAGATGGTTGGAGATGCGTGCCATAGAGACCGTGAGGTCACTCGAAATCCCGGAGGGTGTGGATGTTGAAGTGGAGGGAAGGGTTGTGAAGATTACGGGTGAAAAGGGGACGTTGATACGGGATTTTTCTCACGCCCCCGTATCCATTTCGTTGGAAGGTAATGTGGTTAGGGTTCAGACGAGCTGGCCTCGCAAGAAGGAGGCATCTCTGGTGGGAACGGTTTTTTCCCATATCAAAAACATGATAACAGGTGTAACGAAGGGCTTTACGTACAAGCTGAAAATCGTGTTCTCCCACTTCCCGATATCCGTCAAGGTTAAAGAAAGAGCGGTGGCGATAGAGAACTTTACGGGAGAGCGAAGCTCGCGCGTGGCTAAGATAATGGGCGAGGCCAAGGTTGTGGTGAAGGGTGAAGACGTGATTGTCCAAGGAATCAACATTGAAGATGTTAGTCAGACAGCCGCAAACATTCAAAGGGCGACAAAGGTTAAACTCAAAGATCCACGGGTGTTTCTGGATGGCATCTATGTTTATGAGCAGCACGAAGGGATGGAAGAGTGAAGAAAGGGGAAGAACCGGGAAAGTCTGCTAGACAGCGAGCTTTAGCGGTGCGGAAGCGCGTTAAGAGCAGGAAGCCTGATTTTAAGCGGCAGGAGAGTTGGCGGTACAAGCGGGTGGAGAAGAGCTGGAGAAAGCCCCGTGGCTTGGACAGCAAGATGCGTAAGAGGGTGAAGGGTTGGCCCCGTTCCGTGGCGGTTGGTTATAGGGGTCCTAAGGACGCGAGGGGGCTTCATCCATCTGGGTACGTGGAGATTCTGGTTCGAACTGTTGATGACGTCAGCGGGGTTGATTCTGAGACGCAGGCCGTCAGGGTTGGTCACACGGTTGGGGCGAGGAAGAGGGTTGAGATTTTGGCTAGGGCTGAGGAGTTGGGGGTTCGTGTTCTTAATCCGAAGGCGGTTGAGGTGGCGGAGGAGGAGGTTGGGGAGGAAGAGGAGGAGGCTGAAGGCGCCGAGGGGGGTGAGGAGGAGAGTTGAGTCTTAGGAGTCAGCGTCGCTTGGCGGCTGAGCTTTTGAAGGTTGGGGAGGGTCGGGTTTGGATCGATCCTGAGCGGATAGTTGATGTTGAGGCGGCGATTACTAGGGAGGAGGTTCGGAGGCTGATTCGCGATGGTGCTATTCGACCCAGTCCTAAGGGGGGTGTGAGTCGTGGTCGGGCTCGGGTTTTGCATGAAAAGAAGAAGAGAGGGTTGCGGAGGGGGCTGGGGCGGAGGAGTGGGTCTGCTGGGGCGAGGGTTTCTAAGAAGGAGGCTTGGATGATGAGGATTCGGGCTTTGCGGAGGAGGCTGCGGGAGTTGAAGGCGAATCGCGTTATCACAGAGAACGTTTATCGTCGACTCTATGGCATGGCGGGCAGCGGAGCGTTTGAATCAACAGCCGACTTGGAGCGTTACATAGAAACTCGCGGATTAGGAAGAAAAAGATAGGTTACCTTTTCTAATATAATTCGTAGCGAGAAGCAGATGGCGCTTGAACCCTTTTGGATAAACTACATAAACCCGTTACCTAGAAGGAGTCGTATGGAATTTGCAGAACGCTAATAAATACTATCTAGGTTAGCAGAATGAATAAGTTAATCACAGTAGAAATAGAATCCGTTTGTAGGGCTGACAATAAATGAAATCAAGACCCAAAAATCTTTGACATGATTATACAATTTGGCAAATAACCCAGCTTCTTGGAAGCTATCGCACTCTAATAGATGTGAAGATGAATCCTAGTCAAAAACATGGTTCCGACATAGTTGCAAAGAGAAGAGACTTAAATGACGCTAAGGTGAACATTGAAGTTCAAATGCATCCAAGCGGGAAAGAATTTCCACAAATTGTTAAGAATTGGTGTGACCGTCATCAAGCAACAAAAGCAACATGTATTGTTTGTCCCGCTGCTTCAAGGTCTACCATGATGAGCCGAGTTCTGAGGATAGAACCTCGGTTTAGTGAAGAGAGAAGTATTTTCTTTTTTGGCGATGACCAAATAGAACAGCTTTGCGCGACGGTGTTTTTTATTCTCAGTAAGACTTGAACCCTCACTACTATGAGGATGTGCCCTGAAAATCCTAATAGTCGAGATCAGTAAAAAGTGGCCAGTGTGAGATATTTTCAAAGGAAGATGGAGATATCCCACCGCAAACTACTTTATAGACACATCTCAAAAAGATGTTTGGGCGGGGGTGGCAGCCAACCGCGTTGCATGTCAAGATTTGCTTCTGATGATGACCATATACGTGCTGACCTTCTTTCCAATCGAATATCCAAACGAGATTCCCGTTCCAAGCTCTACGACCTTCGACTTTTGGTTTCCAGAACACATCACAATAACCTACTTGTCCTTTGACATGTCCACCAACTAGAACAAAGATCAGATACACAGGAACCTCGCAAGTTTTTGCTAGTTTTCGATAGCTTGTTGCAGCCCGTTCGTTTACTCAACCAAAATATCGCACAGAAGACTCTGCCTTTGCATCGAAACAGAAGACATCGTTGTTCTTTTCCGCAAAATAGTTTGAAAGTTGGAGCCCAATCCTGAATAA
>JAOUMI010000135.1 GCA_029881555.1 Candidatus Bathyarchaeota archaeon
CGATCAAGACCCCTACTGGAGGGTCACTCGGGACATAGCTCCGAAGCTCGGCTACTATAAGCCAGCTCAAATCCACTGTAGATTCCTTCCCGGTTTGGGGAAGGGTGGAAAGATGTCTGCTTCCCTCCCGGAAACCTGCATATTCACCACGGACCCCCCAGAAGTGGCGGAGAAGAAGATCTGGAACGCCTTCACGGGCGGCAAGCCAACCGAGAGAGAACAGAAAGAGTATGGAGGAGACCCGTTTGTCTGCACCATTTATTATTATTTCTACTACCTGTTTGAGGAAAGCGATCAAAAAATAGCGGAACTCGAAAGAGAGTGCAAGTCGGGAGAAATCATCTGCGGTGACTGCAAAAAAATTTTGGCAGAAAAAGTGAAGAAGTTTTTGAGAGAACACCAGAAGAAAAGGGAGAAAGCTAGAGACATCGCGGACGAGTTCTTTGTCAAATAGTCTTTAATATACGCATGAATGTTTTAGGAGAATAGGAGGAAACTTGTTGGAAACCGAGAAGGTTGAGGTTGACCTATCTTCGTTCCATCGGCTGTTACATCCGAAGCTTGTTGTGTTGGTGACGTGCATAAACCCCCTGGAAGGCACAGCGAACATCATAACTTTGGCTTGGACTACACCCATATCGCACCATCCACCTCTGCTTCTCTTAGGCATGGCGCCAAAAAGATATTCACATGAGCTGATTGCGGGACCCAAAGAATTTGTGGTCAACATTCCAACGATGGACATCGTTAAAGAAATGCTTTTCTGTGGTAGGAGAACCGGGAGAAAACACGACAAGTTCAAGGAAACAGGGTTAACTCCCATGCCAGCCAAGATGGTTCGTCCCCCCATCATAAAGGAATGCGTGGCACATCTTGAATGTAAGTTGCATCAGCAAATCTCTATGGGAGATCGTACGCTCTTCGTTGGCGAGGTCCTAGTCGCCTACGTGAACGAGGGAGTTTTCGACGATAAGTTCGATCTTGAGAAGGTGAAACTGATCTACCATGCGGGGGGAGACGATTTCGCAACGCTTGCTTCAGAAATTGTTACCCCTAGTTTAGAAAGTCAGAGCTGATAGGCTTCGCCGGGTTCTAGTACCACAACCTTTACCTCTGGAAGCGTCTCCCTAACGATTCTAGTGAAGCTCTTGGCTGAGGAAGCCAAAACCGGAAACGTTTGATAATGCATGGGAATAACTACTGAGGGGTTGACGAGTTTCACCGCCCTTGCCGCCTCTCTGTCCCCCATCGTATAGTAGCCTCCGATCGGAATCAAAGCTACGTCGGGACGGTGGATTTCGCCGATGAGCCGCATGTCCCCAAACAGTCCGGTGTCTCCAGCGTGGTAAATGGTCTTCCCTTCTCCCTTCAAAACGAAACCTGCAGGTGCTCCTCGAGTGCACGAGTGGAAGGCGCGAACCATCGATATTCCTGTTCCCTTCACATCGACTGTTCCTCCGATGTTGATTCCCACAGTCTCTTCCACGCCCTTTTCCTGTGCATAAACGCTCAGTTCATGTACGCCGACAAAAGTTGCTCCGGTTCGTTTACAGATGTCGAGAGCGTCGCCCAGATGGTCCGAGTGGTCGTGGGTAACACAAACGATGTCAGCCTTCGTAATATCAGAAGCCCTCAGGGGAGCTTTTGGATTTCCATCCAGCCACGGGTCTATCAAGACAGTTTTGTTCATCAACTGGATTTCAAAGGCGGAGTGCCCCAGCCACCTTATTCTTCCCATGTTGGGTTCCACCCTTTCTTCTAAAACCTTTTTAACGCTATGCTCATTTAAAGGAATCTGCGTGCAAGAGAATGACGGTTCCTGAAGAGGTTTTCCAAAAGTATCGACGATCAGGAAAAATCGCCGCTGAGGTTCGAGAGGAGGTTAAGAGAACTCTTCGCGAAGGCATGCCAATCATTGATGTCTGCGAAAAAGTTGAGTTGACGATTCGGAGGAAGGGTGGAAAGCCCGCTTTTCCCTGCAACGTGTCTGTAAATGAGGTAGCTGCACATTATACTTCGCCGCCAGGAGACAAGCGAACGATTCCGGAAAACTCCCTTGTTAAGGTGGACATCGGCGTTCATGTGGATGGGTATATCGCGGACACCGCAGTAACCGTGTGCTTCAATCCAGAGTACGAGAATCTTGTGCGCGCGGCCGAGGATGCGCTTGAAAAGGCCGTTGAAATACTTCGTCCCGGGTTGCGTATTTCGCGGTTCGGCTCGACGATTCAGAAAACGATTAAGACACGAGGGTTTAAACCCGTCTCCAACCTTACTGGACACAAGATTGGACGATATTTGATTCACGCGGGAAAGTCTCTGCCCAACGTATCTCACTTTTCCACTGCGAGAGTAAGCGAGGGGGAGGTTTACGGGGTGGAGCCCTTCACAACTCTTCCTAAAGCGGCTGGCAAGGTCAAAAGCGGCTCCGAAGCCCACATCTTTCGACTTTCAAAGCATAAATCCTTAAAAAACCCATACGCCAAGCAGCTCTTAAATTACATCAGAAAAGACTTTCGAACACTCCCTTTCACGGAGCGGTGGCTTCGAGAGTGCGTGCCTCACGATCGTTACAAGAACGCTTTTTCAGAGCTCCTCTCTTCAAAAAGTTTGACGGCCTATCCC
>JAOUMI010000136.1 GCA_029881555.1 Candidatus Bathyarchaeota archaeon
CTGAATAAAGCCCCCAGCAACCCACCAATATTATTTATAACCCTCCCTGACCACTTCACTTCCCAACAAACAAAAGTCCAAACGAAAAAACAAAAAAGCTTCAAGAAAGAAACGCTATTAAACAACAAAACATAAGCAACCTAAAACAACTGCATCTAGAGGGGGACCAAAGAGGGTCTAAAAAAGAGGGAGAATAACACAACAGTCACAACCAACAAGAAGGAAGAGACCAAACATGCCAATGAAAAACGACTACCAAAAAGGCTGGGCCTTACGCTACCTCAGAGAGGCAAAGGAAGAATTAATCGCGGCCCAAAAAACGCCATACATGGCCCCAAGCCTAATCTTAGAAGCCGTGAAAAAAGCCCAAGCGGCAATCTACTACAGCCTAGGCGACCCTACCTCAATCGAGACGATCGTCCGTCAAACCATATACAAGAACCAGCTAGTTGAAGACCCTGTTCTGAAATGTCTCGTGGAGATTGAACGAACAATCCAAGAAGTCGCACGAACAGCGGAATCAGAACGCGAGAAGGCGCTCAAGCAAGCGGATGATCTCGTTCGAACCGCAAAAGATATCGTTGAACTCTTTACCGGCGAAACAGCAGATTAACCAAGTCGACGAACAATGGGATAAGTATGGCTATTAGCGTGAACGTGAGGCTCATCGGGATCTTCCGAGTGCTCTCTGGAAAAAGCAGACTTCTCGTGGAACTGGATGAGGAGCCAGCAATCGTTGGAGGAGTGATTCAGAAGCTTGCTGAAGTGTTTTCACCTGAATTTAAAGAGGCATTAATTGACCCAGAGCTGAAAGACCCGCGGCCAAACGCACTCATCCTTGTGAATGGAAAAGAAATCAGCGTTTTAGAGGGGCTGAAAACAGAGGTTAACAAGGGTGACGAGATCGTTCTCGTCCCGGTTTCACACGGCGGCTAAATGATAAAACCCAATTTTCCTCTTAACGGCTTGTCATTTTTTGCATACACATTTCATTATCGCTGGGCAAGTCAAACATTCGTCTGGAAACGGAGCGTTCTCTGCAAGGGTTTTAAGATACCCAAAGCTGTACTGACATTCTGGGGGAGCTACCCCTTTCACTCTCTGGGAGGCTTCAACCGAAACGGAGTTTAGACCCTTCCCGTTTTTAACCATAATGTCCAGTGGAGAGTGGCAGTGGGGACAGGCGTAATAGGTCTCCCGGGGCGTCTTTAAAGAATCGATCAACGCGAGAGGCTTCTGAATAGCCTTTCCACACTCGGTGTATGGACACGTAAAAGTTTTGGGTTTTTGCGTTGCTTTTCGCCTGCCATCTTCGGATTGGCAATAAATATATTAAATCTTAATAGTTAATAAACCTTTTCGTAGTGCCGTTGAACAAACATACAGTAAAAACTTAGCTAACTGAGCAAGTGGATGTTGCCTATCCTAACGTTTTTTAAGTGCTCTTCAGCAACGTCTCGACATTTGTAGGCAAGTTCGCGGCTTGTTGTGGGAAGGTCAGTGAGCACGTATTGAGGGTAAAAGGCCAGCAGGGTGTAAGGGATTTCCGGATCTATTTCCGCTATGAAACTTGCAAGGCTGCGAACCTCTTCGAGATCCACGTATCCTGGAATCAGCAGGGTGCTGGCGGTTAGGACGGGTAGTTCGGAGCGTCCTTTGAAGAATTTCTCGCCGATCGTTCTGAAGTTTTGGAGGGTAGGCGCGTTTGAAACTCCGCACAGGGCCTTGTTTAGGTTTTCGTCCCAAGTCTTTAGGTCGAACTTGATGTTTCCGCCGCTGTTGAGGGAGAGTTCAGCCGCTTTTAAGGCGAATTCCTTTTTCCAGTATCCGTTTGTTTCCCAGCAGATTCTGAGGAGGCGTTTTTCGTTCTTTGCTTTTTCCAGCGCTAGGCGGCTTGTTTTGAGGGCGTGTGGCATCTGCGCTGAGGGGTCTCCTCCGAAAAAGCATATACATGAGACGTGGGCGTCAGCTTTTGCTGCTAAGCTTTCCGCGCTCATAACTGGTTGAAGGTTGGTAGCTAGGTTTCGGTAGTGCCAGTTCTGACAGAAAAGGCAGTCGAAGCTGCAGCTTCCGTAGAAAACAGCGAGGTTAGCGTAGCCGGTTTCTGCGCCTCGCTTGTGGGAGTATTTTGGGTAGCCTGCGCCGGTGCATCCTGGACAGAACCACCAGGCGACGCAGTTGGTGGGCAGCGGGTCGTAGTACCATTGGAGGATTCCTTTTTCTGGGGTTCCTCCCATGCGGACTAGTCTGTTGTTTATGTTGTAGACTAGGCCGCAGAAGCCTTTGTTGTTTGTTGGGATTTTGCAGTTGTTGGAGCATATGCCGCATGGGATGCCGTCTGGTTCTTGTGGTGGTTTTGGTGGGAGGTCGAATTTTTGTCGGGTTTGTGTGTGAACTTTGTCTGTTATTTTGAGTGCCTGTTGTGGTTTTTTTCGGATGCATTGTAGGCAGACTCCGAGGTGGTTTGAGGTTAGCGGTGAACGTTGATGGCAGATTTGGCATT
This sequence comes from Candidatus Bathyarchaeota archaeon, assembly GCA_029881555.1. Lineage (GTDB taxonomy): Archaea > Thermoproteota > Bathyarchaeia > Bathyarchaeales > Bathyarchaeaceae. The sequence goes on from JAOUMI010000136.1 coordinate 2,504, forward strand.
TTCCCATGGCTTGTCCCTGTGGGGTGTTTGTGGTGGTTGTTTTGGTTGTTGCTTGTTTGTTCTGTCTTTTATAGGTCTCTCTTTCTCTCTCTAGACCCCCTA
>JAOUMI010000137.1 GCA_029881555.1 Candidatus Bathyarchaeota archaeon
GTCGCACCTTTGCTGAAACGGTATATTCTGAAGCTGACCGTTCCTTTGTGATTTTGAAACCTTTGGCCTCAAAAAAATTTTCGATGCGTTCACCTAAGAGTCTTAAATCAAGGTTTTTTCCAACCCAACGTCCCTGCATTCTCAAGACTCCTAGGCTTAAGAATTTGTTATCAACCGCGCCTTTAAACTTTCTTTCATGGAGAAACAGGGTGCAAACAGAAGGAATTGTGACGAAACTGACGCGATCAACACTTTTGAAGCTAATTTCGCAGAAACGCGAAGGTTTATATTTGCAATCATCTCTCAAAACTTGAGGGTTTCACGCGCTCGTGAAATAGAATGAAAAACCAGAGATTTGGTTAAAGGGTGTCTCGAAACATGGCTATGCTGGATGTCCAAGATTTGACAACCCACTATCTTACTATGAGGGGGCCGGTGAGAGCCGTAGACGATGTTAGCTTCCAAGTCGACAAAGGAGAGATGATGGGTTTAGCTGGAGAATCTGGATGTGGAAAAACCACTGTTGCGTTATCCCTTCTGAAAATCCTTCCCCAAGGAGGAAAAATCATGGGAGGAAAAATACTTTTCAAGGGTGACGACCTCGTCGAGCTTAACGAAAAGCAGATGCGGGAGATAAGGTGGAAGGGAATTTCGATTGTGTTCCAAGGAGCTATGAACGCTTTCAATCCCGTTTACAAAGTTGGAGACCAGATCGTTGAAGCTATTTCTGTCCATGAGTCCAAAGTGAAAAAGGAGGAGGCGAGGAAGAGGGTGGGAAAACTCTTAGAAACTGTGGGTATTGAACCTTCTAGAGCCGACAATTATCCCCATGAGTTCAGCGGTGGGATGAGGCAGCGCGCGTTGATAGCCATGGCTTTGGCGTGCAACCCAGATCTTTTGATTGCAGATGAACCTGGGACAGCTCTAGACGTAATCGTGCAGGCGCAGGTGTTAAGGCTTATGAGAGAATTGAAGGAGAGGTTGAACTTGGCGATGATAATGATATCTCACGATTTGTCGATTATATCCGAGACTTGCGACAAAATCGCCATTATGTACGCGGGAAAAATTGTGGAGCAGGGGGATATCTCATCCATATACAAAGAGCCATTACACCCTTACACGCAAGGCCTGATAGGCGCTTTTCCGAGCATCAGAGCAGAAAAAAGACGCATGACCTCTATTCCAGGCTTCCCTCCTGACCTCTTGAATCCGCCTCCGGCGTGCAGATTCCATCCCAGATGTCCTTACGTCATGGATATCTGCAAGAAAGAGGAACCAAAATTGGTGAAGGCGGGAAAGCGCTACGTCGCGTGTCACCTCGTCAAAAAAGCATGAGATGGAATTGCCATGGCAAACGGGAAAACGCTGTTGAAAGCAACAGATCTGCGAAAGTGGTTTCCGGTTAGGAAAGGTTTCTTTGAAACCGTCTTTTCGAGGAAACAGATGTTCGTGCGGGCTGTTGACGGGATCAGTTTTGAAATAGAAAAAGGCGAGATTTTCGGGTTGGCTGGGGAGAGTGGCAGCGGGAAAACAACCACGGGAAGAGTGTTGCTGAGGCTGATTGAACCGACAAGTGGAAAAATATTCTTTGGCGGCGAAGATGTGACGGCTCTCCCCGAAAAGGGGCTGAAGCCGTTGCGTCGTAGGATGCAGATGATGTTCCAAGATCCATACGAGTCCTTGAACCCGAGAATGACTGTCGGCACCATCGTGGCGGAGCCTCTGAGGGTTCAGAAGACGTTGAGCGGCGACGCTGAAATAGAAGAAAGAGTGAAAGAGGCGATAGCTGAGGTTGAGTTGTTGCCTCCGGAAGAGTTCCTTTACAGGTTCCCTCACGAATTGAGCGGTGGGCAGAGGCAAAGGGTTTCAATAGCCAGAGCCTTCGTTCTTCGCCCCGAATTCTTGGTTGCTGACGAACCTGTGTCCATGCTGGACGTCTCGATAAGAGCCGGAATTCTGAACATGATGCTTAACTTAGTGGAGAAATTCAACGTTTCCTTCCTCTATATCACCCACGACTTGGCGTTAGGCCGACACATGTGCGACAGAATAGCCATCATGTACCTAGGCAAAATAATGGAGATGGCTTCAACAGAGAAAATAGTCCACGAACCTTTACACCCCTACACAAAGGCTCTGATCTCCGCCGTGCCTGTGCCCGATCCGACGTCAAAGCGGAGCGAAGTGGTCATCCCAGGGGAAATCCCGAGCCCGGTCAATCCGCCGCCAGGATGCAGATTCCACACAAGATGCCCAGTCAAAATCGGGAAAATATGCAGCACAAAGGAACCAACATTGATTGACATGGGAGACGGACACTTCGTAGCCTGCCACAAATACACGTGATATCCGCGTTTTTAGGGTTTATACTAGAGCATCGCCGGTCGCCATCTTCCGTTCGGCAGAGTATCCCGTCGATACTTTATGGTTTTTCCGTGAAATACAAGAAATTCGTGGAAGAGGAGTTGCCGTGAAGCTGGGTGGTGTCGCCGCTTCAGCGTATTAACGTCATAAAAAGGTTGTCTTTTTATCAGAATCGTCAACATGCGGGTACGTGTTAGGAGTTTTTCTTTCGGTCTGCAA
>JAOUMI010000138.1 GCA_029881555.1 Candidatus Bathyarchaeota archaeon
CCTCAAGATCTTTTCCTCAAGCTAATTCCGCCCACCTTATCATTTGAAGAGGTGAAAAACAAGATTAAGGCTGGCACACTGATTGATGCACATGAGTGTTATGTAGTAGAGGTTGAAGGAGAAAAAGCGGGCAAAAAGATGACCTACATTTTTTCCGTGCCTTTTCCAAGCCTCCGAGAAGTTCAAAAAAAGCTATCTGGCGCAACCCACGAGTCCTACGTAACTGGTATCTCAGCTGCAATTTTCACCGAAATGATTTGCATGGGAGAAATAAAAGCTAAGGGTGTCTTCCTTCCCGAATGTTTAGAACGGAAGACGAGGGACACATTTATAGCCAAACTAGCTGAAAAAGACATAAAAATACATGAAAGAGCAGAAAAAGCCTAGCTTGGTCTCCCTTCGAGAAAGCCCTTAAATGGCTCCATCCCGCTTTCTTTATCTTGCCATGTCAGCAGCCGACACAGCGGTTAAAGTGCTCCGCAACCTCGAGCCCGAAGACTTCCGCGTACTGTTAGCCATCGAGCTGGGCATGAGCCGCTACCGGTACGTCCATGAAGACGCTATCCCTAAGCTCGCCAACCTCACCCAACGAGAAGTAGAGTATCGCCTCCCTCGACTACGCAAACTCCACCTAATCAGGCGCTGGCTAGGACCATACACCGGCTACCAGCTTAACACGGCTGGCTACGACTGTTTGGCAGTCAACGCCCTCGTCAAAGGCAATGTGCTGGAAGCCTTCGGCAAGCCGTTAGGTGTAGGAAAGGAGGCCGATGTGTATAACGCGCTAACGCCGAATGATCAGCAGGTTGCCGTCAAGTTCCACCGACTAGGACGAACCAGCTTCCGCCAAACCAGACGCAAAAGAGGATACATCGCTGAACGCCAGCACATCAGCTGGCTGTACCAGTCTCGACTAGCCGCCCAAAAGGAGTTTGAGGCGCTGAAACTCGTCTATTCTCATGGAATCTCCGTGCCAGAGCCCATTCAACAGAACCGACATGTTGTGGTGATGGGCATGATTGAAGGCTCTGAGCTTGTTGATTACATCCGAATCCCTGAACCTCAAAACGTGCTCAACGAGGTTCTGCTAAACTTGAGGAAAGCTTACCTTGAAGCAGAGGTTGTCCACGCCGATCTCAGCGAGTTTAACGTCATCGTCCAGCCTGACGGTCACGTTCTCATCATTGACTGGCCTCAGTACGTGAGGAAGGACCACTCCAACGCTGATCAGCTTCTCAAGAGAGACGTAAGAAACATCGTGCGGTTCTTTCAAAGAAAGTTCAAGACAGAAATTAGGCTTAAGGAAGCTTTAGCATATGTAAAGGGAGCAACCTGACTTCTTTCAGTGGGGAACCTCGATTGTGATGTACAGAATGTTGTTCCCACGAACCAGAATGCTTCCGTATTTCGCGATAAGCTGGCCGTTCACGTGTTCAGAGGCTCCTTCCAATAGAATGTTCATGTAACCGTCGCAACGAACCATTCTGCCCTTATACTCTACTCCGTTTTTAAGCGTCACTGAGAGGTGCGCGTTCAGTTGTTTCGTCAACACGTTTAAAGGCTTCTTACTGGGCTCCATATGTTACCGCCGACCTACATTGAAAGTATTCATCTCATTTATTTAATATAAAAGTTTTATTAAACTGTAATCCAGAGAATACCGCCAGCATTAGCACCAAGAGCAAAACGCTTTTTAGATTCGCTCCTTTCCACTCATGGAGAAGGATGGAATCAGCTTGACCCAAATGAAAGCTGCAAAACTTGGGCGGATAACCAAGGAGATGCGAATTGTCGCGAAAGACGAAGATGAATCGCCTGAAAACATCTGTCGACGGGTAGCCGACGGAACCGTGATCATCACCTGCAATGTCCAGCGCGAGAAAGTTCATCCAGTGGGAATCGGAGAAGGACTGCGCACCAAAGTAAACACCAACATCGGCACTTCCCTCGACATGTGCGACCTAAACCTTGAGCTTGAAAAAGCGAGGGTTGCAGTTAAGTACGGCACCGACACCATCATGGACCTCAGCACAGCCAGCAACCTCGACGAGATACGACAAACCGTACTGAAGGCTGTGGAAGTGCCTGTTGGAACCGTTCCCATATACCAAGCTGCCATTGAAACCGCCAAAAAGAGAGGAGCAATCGTCCACATGACCGAAGACGACATATTCAACACCATAGAAAAACACGCCAAAGACGGCGTTGACTTCATGACCGTCCACTGCGGTGTAACCCAGCAAATCGTCAGGCGAGTCGCTAAACATCCCCGTCTAACCGGGATTGTCAGCCGAGGGGGAACTTTCCTTGCCGCTTGGATTCTCCATCACGACAGGGAAAATCCGTTGTACGCCAGCTACGACTACCTCTTAGAGATGGCTCAAGAATACGATTTCGCCCTAAGCCTCGGAGACGGCCTGAGACCGGGAAGCATCTTCGACGCCACGGACTGGCCGCAGGTGCAGGAACTCTTCGTCCTTGGCGAGCTTGTGGAGAGAGCGAGAGCCGCCAATGTTCAAGCCATGGTGGAGGGACCCGGGCACCTACCCCTAAATCAAATT
>JAOUMI010000139.1 GCA_029881555.1 Candidatus Bathyarchaeota archaeon
AGAGGAGAATCGCAGGAAGATCTACGAAAACGGAGCTAAGGTTTTGACTGCCACCCATGCGTTGAGCGGTGTAGAGAGGGCTGTTCGAAAGAAGTTTGCGACAATTCTACCTGTCGAAATCATTGCCAATGCTCTCAGGCTGTTCGGTGAGGGGACCAAGGTATGCGTTGAGATCAGTGTGATGGCGGCTGATGCGGGGCTCATTCCTGTGGACAAAAATGTTGTGACTATAGCAGGAACCGGCAGAGGGGCAGACACCGCCCTAGTCATAAAACCTACTAGCGCATCTGATTTCTTTAGCCTCGAAATTAGGGAAGTGATAGCGAAACCCCAAAGCAGAACAAAGAAAGCCACAGTTTGAATGGTCGGAATTGGAGGACCAGATAGCTGAGGTCTTTCAGAAGCGCGGTTACATCTTGAACACCGAATTTCTTGGAGTTTGAATATCTCCGTGTTTTCATGAATTTGAGAAACGGCAACTCTTATCTGGTCCCGTTACGTTGTAGGCTTGCATCAGCGTGTGGAGTAGTAACTTGAGCATCAAACGAACATCGCTCGAAAGGTTTCGCTTAAGAAGGGCACTGGACACGCTAGCCCGCAAGGAGGGGAGAGGAACCGAGCTTGTCTCGCTGTACGTGCCGCCGGGACGCCAGATCAGCGAGGTAATCGCCATGCTTAAACAAGAGTACGGAACCGCCGCCAACATCAAGTCGGACACCACGAGGAAAAACGTTCAAGGCGCCATTGTAAAGGTTATGCAGCGACTCAAACTCTTTAGAAAGGTGCCGGAAAAGGGCTTAGTCATCTTCTGCGGAGCCATCCCCCAAAACGGTGCGGGAAGCGAAAGAATCGAAACCTACGTGATCGCCCCGCCCGAGGTGATCCAAGTGTATCTTTATCGCTGCAACTCCAAGTTCCACATCGAGCACTTGCAAGATTTTCTTAGGGCGAAGGAAACCTATGGAATCATGGTCATAGACTCCAGCGCAACGACCTTCGCCACCCTCCGGGGAAGACGCCTAGAAACCTCCAAGGAAATCACGTCGGGCGTGCCCGGAAAGCATAGGGCTGGAGGTCAGTCCGCAAGAAGGTTTGAGCGACTGCGAGAAGCCAAACTCTCTGATTACTTTAAGCGCATCGGAAAACACGCTAATGAAGTTTTCTTGCCCATACCCGATCTGAAAGGCGTAATCATTGGGGGACCGGGACCCACAAAAAATGACTTCGAGAAAGGGGAGTATCTTCATTACACGTTGAGAGACAAAATCATTGCTACCGTGGACACGGCGTACGTGAGCGAGCCGGGAGTGGAAGAGGTGACGGAACGAGCTCCAGAGATTTTGCGGCAAGTTCGCTACGTAGAAGAGAAAAGGATTATTCAGGATTTTCTTTACGAGATAGGGCATGACACTGGCATGGCGACGTACGGAGAGAAGGAGGTGAAACAGTGCTTGGAGAGTGGCGCAGTGAAAACTCTCTTGCTGTCTGAAGCTCTCGACGCGGTTCGAGTCACCGTCAAGTGTACAGCTTGTGACTATGTCAAACAAGAAACCATAAGGGACCACGAGGTTCTAGAATTCGAACAAAGCCTAAGCGGACAACCGTGCCCGAATTGCAAAACACCAACTCTCCAACTAGCGGAAGTCAAAGAGGTCATCGACGAGTTAGCTGAGCTTGCTGAGCAGACTGGAACAGATGTGGAGATGATCTCCGTCGAGACTGAAGAGGGACAGATGTTAAAGAAATCTTTTGGCGGTATCGCAGCCATTCTGCGTTTCAAGCTTCCCAGCTAATACTGGGCGACGAATCGAACATTTGGGTATCCTAGCACTTCCTTGCCCTCACCTTCTTCTGACAGTATGTCGATTTTTTCCGCCTTGCAGGTTCCCTCAATGTCTTCTCTAGCCTGATTCAAAATGTACGCGCCTTCTTTGTTCCCTGCATAGATCGTAAGTTTCTTGATCGTAGCGTTTAGCGGCATCCTTCTCTCCGCCTTTTCCCTCCTAACCGCGCTTATCACCGCCATGATCAGGGCGCCGTACTTCTCCGCCGCATCATCGATTTTCTCCTCCTCCGGAACGGGCCAAGGGGAAACGTGGATACTCTTGTGCTTCTTGTCCTCCACGTACATGGCTTGGTATATCTCTTCGGTCATGTGAGGGGAGACAGGTGCGAGAAGCTGTAGGACGCGGAAAATGGCTGTATAGAGAGTATGCTGAGCAGCCGCTTTTTTCTCCCCTCCGTACTTGTCGGGTCTGTACAGCCGATGCTTTATCATCTCAATGTAGTTATCGCAAAGCGTGTGCCACACGAAGTTTCGAGTTTCCTCTGTCGCTATGTTAAACTGACAGCTTTCAAGGGCTTCAGTCACCGTTTTAGTAACCCTTTCCAGCTTGCTGAGCAACCATCTGTCTAAAAGTTCCAGCTCCGCCTTTTCTCTTGGAGCGTAGTCTTGCAGATGTTGACTGGCGAAGCGGGTGGCGTTCCACAGCTTGATGAGAAATCTCCATCCGTACTCTACATCTGGCAGGCGGAAGGGTATGTCCGACCC
>JAOUMI010000140.1 GCA_029881555.1 Candidatus Bathyarchaeota archaeon
CTATCCAAGACTTCTTTTAGACGTCGAATCTCCGGATTTCACAAAGCAACTCATCGAAAAGGCTAGAGTGGCGGTTATGCCCGGAACTGCCTTCTCCATGAAGGGAGAAAAATATGTTCGAATCTCCTACGCTAACTCCATGGAAAAGATTTCAGAAGCCATGGATAGGGTTCAGAGAGTGGTTAGGCAAATCATGAAGACTTAGGACTATTGGGGTTCTCATTTGCCCCGCGCATAATCCCTACCATTCTTGCAGAAGTCTTATGCACACGTATGATGAAATAATACCTTAGAAACTTTACAGATTCGTTAGGAAGTTATAAAATGCTGAGAAATTTAGCGAAGGGTGATCCTGGGGAAAGGGTCTTTTTGCTTGGTAATGAGGCAATAGCTCGTGGAGCCATGGAGGGCGGAGTTCAAATTGCCGCGGCTTATCCCGGGACTCCTTCAACTGAGATATTGGAAACACTGGCGCAGGCGTCGAAACACCTTGGTATATACGTTGAGTGGTCAACCAACGAAAAAGTGGCCTTGGAGGTTGCGTTAGGAGCTTCAATCTGTGGGTTACGAGCCATGGCCTCCATGAAACATGTTGGGGTAAACGTCGCCCACGATTCGTTGATGACAGCCGGCTATATGGGGGTTAAGGGAGGTCTAGTGGTAGTGTCGGCTGATGATGTACAAGCGTGGAGCTCCCAAAACGAGCAAGATAACCGTTTTACAGCAAAACAGGCCTACCTACCTGTCCTTGAACCCTCTAATGTTCAAGAAGCAAAGGACTGGACGGCCGACGCTTTTGAGCTTTCAGAAAAATTTAACCAAGTTTTTATGTTAAGAACCGTAACCAGGATTAACCATGCAAGAGGCGACGTAACGTTAGGTAAATTGCCGAAGGAGCATAGAGAAGGAGTATTCAGAAAGGACCCCTCAGGGTTAGCATACGTTCCAACTACAGCTAGGAAAAATAGACCCTTAATGATTCAAAGGTTTAAGAAAATAAGCCAAGCTGTGAATAGGCTTCCTTATAACCGCTTGGAGCTGGTTGATGAAGCGAAACTAGGTGTGATTGCATGTGGGCTCTCATACGCTTACACCTTGGAAGCAATAAAATGGCTAGACCTTGACGGCAAGGTTTCCCTTCTGAAGGTCGGAACAACACACCCAATTCCTGAAGACTTGGTGAAAAGGCTGTTAAGTTCGGTTGAAGAAGTGCTTGTTGTAGAGGAGTTGGAGCCGTTTGTGGAGCTCCATGTTAAAGCTATCGCCGGAGAAGAAAACATCAAGATTAAGGTTCACGGGAAGGATTTAATACCTCTAATCGGAGAGCTTTCAACGAGGAAAGTAACTGAAGCACTTGCTAAGCTGACCAAGTCTAAACCTCCCATAGACTTCGGTCGGCTAGACCAGCTAAGAAAGGAAACCGCGCCCCTTATACCTTCGAGACCCCCGGCTCTATGCCCGGGATGTCCACATAGAGCTTCTTTCTACGTCATAAAAACCGCCGCTAAAAGCGTCGCGAAGAACCATGACTTAGAGCCCATATATCCGAGTGACATAGGTTGTTATAGTCTCGCGGTTGCTCCTCCACTAGAGACTGTGGACACTCTGATATCCATGGGAGCCAGCATCGGTATCGCTAATGGCCTAGCCCACGTCGTTAAAGCCCCAATACTTGCGTCCATAGGAGACTCAACATTCTTTCATTCGGGAATCCCTCCACTAATAAATGCGGTATACAACCAAGCGAAAATAACGGTTATCGTACTCGACAACCTAACTACAGCCATGACCGGTTTCCAGCCACACCCAGGATCAGGCTTTACAGCAACAGGTGCAAAAACCACTCAACTAAAAGCCGAGGACGTGGCGAAAGGATGCGGAGTACAGTTTGTAGAAGTTGCAGATCCATTTGACTTGAGAAATGCAATCGATATCGTTCAAAGAGCCTTGATGTTTGAAGGCCCGTCTTTTGTTGTTTTTAGGAAAAAGTGCACTTTAATGGATCTACGGGAGAAGAGGAAACGAGGGGAGAAAGTTGTTCCCTACATGGTGGATACCGAGAAGTGTACGCAGTGTGGAGTGTGCATTAAGACTTTCGCATGCCCAGCCATTATCAAGAAAGACAAAAACTACGCCATAGACGATTTCCTATGCACCGGGTGCGGATTTTGCGCAGAGATCTGCCCATACGAAGCCATACATTTGAGGAGGTAAGGAACATGGTGAGGGAATTTAACATAGTTATTGCAGGAGTTGGGGGACAAGGCACAATCCTCATGGCTGAAATTCTTGGAAAGGCAGCGACAATTGAAGGTCTAAAAGTTAGGGGATCAGAAATTCTTGGGATGGCTGTCAGAGGGGGACCCGTTTCCAGCATTATTCGGGTTGGAAGTGATGTCCATGGCCCGTTAGTGCCAGAAGGGAAAGGAGACGTTTTAGTTGGTTTAGAGCCCACCGAAGCATTAAGGAACATAACGTACCTATCGAAAAACGGCATAGCAGTCATCAACACGAGACCAATAGTTCCATACACCGTTCCCTTAG
>JAOUMI010000141.1 GCA_029881555.1 Candidatus Bathyarchaeota archaeon
CCCCAGCGGTTCCTCCAAACTTCTTTTTGCCCATAGAGATGTGGCCGCCGGATGGTATCGATAGGGCAAGCATGTAATCCCCTGGGTCAGTGAAAGCTGTGTAAACAGCAAGGTTTGCGACGACACCTGAGATCGGTCTGACGTCGACAAACTCCGCGTTGAAAAGTTTTTTAGCTAGCTCTATGCAAAGCAGCTCAACTTGGTCGATGTATGTGCACCCTGCATAAACTCTTTTTCCGGGCCATCCTTCGGCGTATCTATTCCCAAAATCTGTTATTGTTGCTTCGCGAACAGCTGGGCTTGGAACGTTTTCACTTGCTATCAAAGGGATAGCGCATTTAAACCAAGCGTGATGTTTTTTTAGTAGTTGAAAAACCGTTTCATACTGCTCTTTGGCATTACTCAATATCTCAACTCCTTTCACGTATTTAGAAAAGTCTGAATTTTAAAATTATTGCACTATGCGCGCGCAAATCTTACTCTCTTATCCACTCTGGAAACCATTTGTAATATTCCAGCGGCTTAGCCTGTCTCAGTCCCTTGTAAGTTGCTTTTGCCAGCGCTATGTTGCCGCGCTTACCTTTATACAGAAAAGCTAGTCCTTTTGCCTCCAGCGATGTTAGCAGTTTGTCCAGCTGCTCGTCGCTTATGCCTGCAAGTCTCTCTTCTATGTCTTTTCGGCTCATGTAGAGGTCAGGATTAACTCTGTAGTCTTCTGCAAGCATTTGCAGTATTTTTTTCTCGCTGATTTCGGTGGTGGGTGATTTGGCGGTGGAGATGGGAACCTTCAGCTTCTCGTGTACGCGTCGATGCGGCATCCTTAACTCCTCAGCCATGGTTCTGAGTCCCAATCTGTAGATGACTGTCCTCATAACCTCACTGGTTCCAGCGGCCATTTCATTTACTTTGGCGTCTCTTAGAAAGGATTCGACTGGATAGAACCGCGTCCATCCGTCTCCACCCATCACCTGAACTGCGTCGCTTACCAGTTCCCTGTAAGCTTCGGAGGTGAAAAGCTTGGCTGTGGATGCTTCTAAAACCGCCTTTTCCCCCATGTCCAGAAGGTGAGCGGCGTGATACACGAGTAGCCTAGCGGTTCGAAGCCGCGCGATCATGTCAGCAATCTTAAACTGGTTGACTTGAAACTCGATGATGGGTTGGCCGAACTGGATTCGCCGCTGGGCGTGGCCGACCGCGTATCTTGTGGCTTCGCGCATTGGGCCTAGCATGCCGGCTGCGAAGAGGTTTCTCTCGAAGTTGAGTCCGTTTACAAGGATTTTCCAGCCTTCGCCTTCGGCTCCTATCCTGTTTTTAACGGGAACTCTTACCTCGTTGAAGTCTAGGTATCCGTTGGGGAGGCCGAACCATCCGGAGAGCTCGTTTATCCTCTCCACTGTGAAGCCTGGTGTGTCTTTCTCTGTTATGAAGGCGCTGAGGTGGTTGTGCTTGGTTATGTCCTGTGGACGGTTGCTTGTCTTGGCGTAGAGACAGTATATGTCGGCTACTCCAGTGTTGATTATGAACTTTTTCTTGCCGTTGATCACGTATTCGTCGCCCTCACGCTTCGCTGTTGTTTCTATGCCAGCGGCGTCTGAGCCGACGACTGGTTCTGAGATGCAGATTGCTCCCAACAGCTCGCCCTTGGCGATTCGGGGAAGCCATCTCTTTCTCTGCTCGTCGTTTCCGAACCTTAAGAGTTGTTCTGTGCCGCCGATTATGGTTGTGATGTAGGCTCCGGCTAGGGCGAAGCACACTCTGCTGAGTTCTTCGGATATGATGCAGCATCCGGTTGCACCCATGTCTGTGCCTCCTTGCTCCTCTGGGATCGAAGCTCCAAACCATCCTCTTTCAGCCGCTTTCTTCAAAAGGTCGGACGGGAATTCTCTTGTCCACAGTATCTCTTCTCCTCTCGGTATGTTCTCGTCCGCGAATTTTTTAGCCTCGTCCGCGAGCTTGTTGTGTTTTTCACTCCACCAAGGGTATGTTTCCATTATCTTCCACACACGACGTTAGTTAAACCTATGAAGGCAATTAAAACTTGCTGGATGGGCCGTGTAGGCAAAGGATTATTTCCGTTTAACTTTAAGCATGGCAAGCCAACTGTTGCAAGTAGAAACCAAAATATAGGCATTTAAAGGTCTATTAATTGAAACTGGGTTGAGCATTTTGGCTGAAGGGCTTTTAACATGAGCAAGATTGAGAAGATTAGGAAACGGGACGGCAGAATTGTCGATTTTGACTCCAACAAGATTGCGGAGGCTATATGGAAAGCGGCGAAAGCCGTCGGGGGCAAGGACCGAGCGCTTTCCGTTAAACTGGCTGGGCAGGTTGTTGAAACGCTGGAAAAACAGCTTAAGCCGGGTGAGATGCCGAGTGTGGAGCAGGTTCAAGATATTGTGGAGAAGACTCTGATAGAAAATGGGCACGCAAGAACAGCGAAAGCCTATATTCTTTATCGGCAGAAGCGAGCGGAAATACGAAGAATGAAGGCTTTGCTGGGCGTGACAGACGAGCTTAAGTTGCCTCTGAACGCT
>JAOUMI010000142.1 GCA_029881555.1 Candidatus Bathyarchaeota archaeon
TACATTTCGGCCTTGGCTAAGAAGTCTTCAGCGTTTTTCACGGCGATCCTATAGAAACCGTAGGTCAAGATCGCTGCTATGGCCCCACTTATTGCCAATGCAATGTAAAGGTAGAACTGCGGGAGAGGCTCAAGGAGTCCAGTCATTGTACCTATGTAAGGAACGAGTGGGGCAAGGATCACACCGGCCGAGATTAAGCAAATGATAAAGTTGATGATGCCCTCCACTGGCCTAATCATTCTTGGTCTCGGTATTTCAACAAAGCTTGCGCCTTTAATTCCTGTTCGAAGCGAAATCGCGCTGAGAGAAACAATTAAGAAAATCGATTCGATTAGTGCCGCAAGAATAATTCTCAGTGATGGACGAATAATGAGAATGCCAACGGTGCTGCACGCCAACGTTACTGCACACGAAAAGATGACTACAAAAGCGTACTTGCACTTGACTAGACTCTCCGCCGTGACGGGTGACGAGTAGAGGTGCCACACTGGAGTGCCCTCCTGCCCAATTATCATGGACCCCATAAGAGTGGCCATTGAGGCTCCAGGTACCAGAAGAATCAAAGCAGAAAAGATAGATAAAGCCTGGAAATAGGGTGTTCGCGTTAAAGGCATCATATAAATAATTGTGATCACTATGGGCAGCACGAAGAAGTACATCAGCTCCCGTCGTCTCGTGAAGGCTTTAAAGTCCTTTCTCATGATAGCCGCCTCCGACAAGGAAAAACCGAGTCTTCCCCACATGCTGGGCCTTGGTGCGTAGGCTCCAATCGAGATTCTTATGGCTGGTGGTTCATAGAGCCCAAATCTACTGTTCAACGTAACCGCTACTGCGAAAAGGACTGACAAAAAGGCTACAGACCCCAAGGAAAAGAAGGCTGTTTCCACAATTTGACTATTTACAATGGAAAATAGGGCCATCCCAAGCCATAAATAAGGGATGAACCACACCGTGTTTTGTCCGCTAGCGAATGCCTCTATAATTGCGAGGAAGTTTGCTCCAGATGTAAAAAAGAAATAGACTGCGTAGAATGCGATGAAGAGAAGAATTGAGCCAAAAAACCTTACCCAAATTGCTGCCTTCCCCGAGGTCTTGTAAACCGCTCCTGTGAGTCTCACTTGAAGGACCCTAAAGATTTCTGTGGTGGCGCTGGCCAAAAACGCAGTCGCTAGGAGAGCAAGAATTGTCAAGGCTGCGAGGGAAATCTCTCCAAGGAAAATAGAGACCACGGATATCGCTAAAATAATGGAAATCAATGCAGCTAGCTGGATGCCGATAAGGTTTGCCAAAATGGCTGCAAGTGTATGTTCCCACCAAGTGATGGGTAGCCAATAAGGCGGTTGGATCGATGCTTTTATTCCTGCGCGTTGGATTTGCCGCATCATAGTGAAGATTAGGCTGTACGTGAGGACTAAGGTCGGAGCGGATATGAAGAGGCTTTTGGCGCTCAGAAGAAGAGTGGCCTTCATTTCTGGGTCTGTGATTCCGTTGTAAAGTGTCCCGACGAGCAGTCCTGCGGCTATCCCAAGAAGGCAACTGCCCCCATACATCACGTACTGGAGAACTCTGCTCTCCCGGTATCTTCGGAGCCTTTGTCCCCGAATAAGCCTGCCTGATTTGATGTCTACGCTTATGAGCCTAAGGACGTTTTTCCATTTCATTTCATAAGCGCCTCGACCACACCCCTGATGTCGCTGGTTCCTGTGAGCGTAAGGAAAATCTCCTCTAGATTTGATCCCGGAAGCCTAGCCTTCTCTCTCAACTCCTCCATGTTGCCTATGGCGAGCAGCCTCCCCTCATACATGATGGCAATGCGGTCACACATGGCCTGGGCGATCTCCAGAATGTGGGTTGACATGATGGTGGTTACGCCCTTCGATGCTAGTTCACGGAGGAGATCCTTGATAATTCTGGCCGAGCGGGGATCAAGACCACCTAAGGGTTCGTCTAGGAGCAGTAGCTTTGGTTTGTGGACAAAGGCGGATATGAGCGCGGTCTTCTGCTTCATACCTAGAGAATAGGCGCTTATCATGTCGCCCTCCCTGCCTTCCAGCTCAAGGGCTTCCAGGTACTCGTTGATTCGCTCCCTTTTCTCTGCCGGGCTGACATCGTAAAGATCCGCCGTGAAGTCGAGGTACTCTATGCCTGTTAGAAATTCGTATAGTCGAGGAACCTCTGGCACATATCCAACTTGCGCCTTTATCGCAACAGGATTCTCCTCAGCATTTATGCCTAATACATTTACAGACCCCGAGTCAGGTTCAACCAAGCCTAAGATCATCTTCAGCAAGGTGGACTTGCCCGAACCGTTTGGACCCAAAAGACCGAAGATTTCACCTTCCTTCACGTCCAAATCAACATAGTCCACAGCCACTACATCGGCATATCGCTTAGCAACGCCCATCAATTTCACGGCTGATCCAGGACCTCTAACCATAGACAATACCTCCATCTTTGTACAGAACTACGCCTTACTTCTTAATCTACCTTTAGAATGCCAAGCCCAGAT
>JAOUMI010000019.1 GCA_029881555.1 Candidatus Bathyarchaeota archaeon
TGAGGGAAAATTCTTTTTTAGTTTGATCAAAGCTCATGGACCAGTCGTCACAACCAGCTTCGCGCAGGAAGTCAACTTCGAAAAATTCTTTCCCGAAATCACGGACGGAGTACTTGAAACCATGTTTGGGAAGATAGGTAAGAAAACAATTCTAAGAATACTTGACGAGCGCCATTCACTTACGCCACACAAGATTGCTGAAGATCCTAGGTCTTTCATTGAAGGATTGGAGGAATTAGTTGGTTCCGGGGCAAAAGTTATCACAAAATCTGTAGTAAGGGAAATGTATTCGAAGATGGGAATAACCCAACAGACATAAGCTTGTTTTGGGCTTGTTCAATTCCGACATCGATAATCAAATGGAGCATCAAGCCCTTCTCGATTCTTATGTAAGCGGGGAAAAACTAGTAGGTTATGTGAAGATTATGTCTTTATCGATATCGCATGGGCAGTTTTTGCGAAAAACAGAAATGCTCGTAGCAGAGTAGATTTTATGGAGGGTGATACATGCCTATATATGTTCTTCTTTCAACTCTCACTGATGAGGGAAGAAAAACCGTGAAGGAGAGGCCGGAGAGAATTAAGGAAGTTAACAAGGAAATTGAAGGTTTGGGAGTGAAGGTTCTGTTGCAGTATGCTGTGCTTGGACCCTATGATTTCGTTAACATTGTGCAAGCACCCGACAACCAAACCATTGCCCGAATGTCGTTGGAACTGGGTTCTAGAGGAACTGTTCAAATCATGAGCTTAGCGGCAATTCCAATAGATGAATTTATTGAAAGCATGAAGAAAAAATAAAGTTGCAAAACCTGCTCTGTCCAGTTTAATCTCAGAATAATCCTTTTCAAATCTCATGCGTTTCTCCGATTCTTCTAATACGTGTAAGACTATAGGTGATGCGCGTTAAACTGAGAATTAACCAAACAATGTTGATCATACATGTACGCGCTAATCCACTGGCGGTTATAGCTGCTATAAATTGATTTAAAAAAAATCATTAGTAAGCAAAGAGAATATTCTATAGGGTTACATTTTTTGGTTAAATGCTCTGAATGTGGAAAAGAAGTAGACAAGAAGAAGGCTTTGAAGTTAACAATAAATGGAGAAAAACACTATTTCCACTCTCACCACGTAAGAAACATTGCACAAAGAATCTTATCGAGTTGTACTTACCAAGACTTTTGCTGAGTTCGTTGCTATTGGAACAGGAATCGGCGGAATAATGTATACTCTTCTGGGTTTAGCTGATAGAGCCTTAGTTATGGATACATTTAGTGCTATTGCAGCCATAGCCGCGTTGTTTGTGGGAATAGAACATTTACGATATTTGAAAGAGCACGACCTACTAAGAAGGGCAGTGCTGCTAATAGGAATAGGAATTTTGATAACCATAGCAATACTTGTATGGCACTTCGGATTTCGTTTGAATCAAATCTAATTCCCTACTTGTTTTGACAGTGTAGGGTGGGAACATCCGCTGGCGCCCACACAGCGAAATCTTCGCATCTATTACCTCAGTTGTAAGCACTATTCTAGACTTTCTTCACCCTCTTTGTTTTATAGGAAATAGAAAAACTCAGAACGCTGTGGCGTGGCTCAAAAGTGAGGGAGGATCTATTGAAGACAAGATGAGGGTTGCCGGAAGCATGTCTCCAGTCTCTTTACGACCGAGAAAGCCTTTTCCGCAGTTGAGACACAACTCAAGAGGTCGTCGATCGTTGCTATAAGGGTTTGAAGCCTCAGCTCACATTGGATCCGCGTTAATACCTCGCATCCCTTCCGTGTTGTTTTAATGACCAAACCCGTGGGAACCTTTACGTTGTCCGGCGAAACAGCTTGAGCAACAGCTTCCGCCTCCCTTTCGTTTTCGTAAGAAATCCTCACCTCAGCCTCCAAGCTGCTTCTCCTCCAACCGCTTCTTAACAAGCTCGTTCACAAGTTCCACGAAAGACTCCATGCTTTCGATGGGAACCTGGGCTCCAGCAGCGACATCGTGGCCTCCCCCTTTTCCCGAATATTTTTCAGCGGCAATCCGCAGGATCTCCCCAAGGTTAAGGCCTCTGTCCGCCAAGATGTCCAGCGCCCTCGCTGAGACCTTGATCAAACCTTCCCCAGAGACGGCGGAGTAGGCGATGATTGGTTTTTCATGCTTAGGGAGGCTGGTGGAGAGGATGGAAGAAACCGTGCCTATCAGGTTTTCATGGATGAAATTTTCGCCCCGCACCACGTAGATGCTGTTCAACTCCTGTATGCGGCTGGGTTTCTCGTTCAACCAGTTCAGGCACTTGGTGATGGTTCGCCGATACTCCACCAGCATGGTGTTAGCACGCTCAAGAGCAGCTGCTCTGTCCCCCATGCAGATAGCCACGCCGAGACTCGGCTCCTCCATTCGTCCTGTGGCGTTAAGTAGAACCGCGAACTCTCGGGCGTCCCTGAGTGGAGTCCAAGGTTCTTCTTGGGTCAGAGTGTAAACGTTTCCAATCAGTCTTAATGCGATGTCGCTTGGCAGCCCCTTGGATGCCAAGTGGTCAGCAATTGCTGAAAACAGCTTCTTTTTTTCCTCTTCTGAAAGATCTCTCAACGCCAGCCACTTGTCCTTGCTCTTTGGCTTGATTCCCACGCGCTGGACTAGGAAGGCGTAGCTTGCGTCCTCTTCCCCGCTTATACCAGGGATAAACGGGTTTGTGGTGAAGGCTAACACTTTGTGGATGGGGCGTGTCTCCCTTCCAAAAAAGAGGAGGTCAGTTTCGTACTTGAGAAGGCCGGAGCTAACAGCGTCCTCCACGATCGTTTCGTTGATGCCTCCCAGCCCCCGTTTCCCGTACTTGTCTTGGAGGTCTCCGAGGGCTCCAACAGTGGCGACACAGGCTAGATCAACGTTAGTTTTGTCAAGAGCCTTAGCCACGAGGTACGCCACCCCGGCCCCGCTGAGATCGCGTGATCCGTCAATTCCGTGGAGGTGAGGGTTCACGTGGACGAACGCTGATGGAGTTTCTCCGACTGGTTGATGGTGATCGAGGATGATTGCACGACGGTTAGACAGTCTCTCGCCTAGTAGGTTAAGGTCACCGCTCCCGAAGTCAGTGAATATGGTTAGGGCGGTTTTTCCCGCG
Source organism: Candidatus Bathyarchaeota archaeon (assembly GCA_029881555.1). Classification (GTDB taxonomy): domain Archaea; phylum Thermoproteota; class Bathyarchaeia; order Bathyarchaeales; family Bathyarchaeaceae. The sequence continues at coordinate 3,114 of JAOUMI010000019.1, forward strand.
GTAGCTATTCCGTCAACCACGTTCTCGTCTAACCATCTCTCAATTCGAACGCGAAACCTTCCTCCCAATCTGACTAGAGATTTCCCGATAACGCCCGCCGCGGCCAGCCCATCCGCATCATAGTGGGAAGCCACGTGGATGGTTTTCTCTTCTTCAATGTACTCACGAATTAGGTTGGCTGCTTCAGAGGCGCTTTTCAAGAGGTCGTTGATCTGCTTTTTCTTCACAGTCATGGGACCCCAAAATCAGACGAGGGATGCGGTTTTTGCCTTGTACTTCCAATCCGACGGCAACGCTCCCTCACGTTTATAGTACCTTGAGAGTTTGTGAATTTTTGCTTCGATGATCTGGAGGGCTCTCCTGTTGTGAAGGTCCTTCTTGTTCTTCTCAAGATGGACGCGAAGGCTCGCGGCCTTTTTCACCAATGTTTCCAGGTCTTCTGGGAGGGAAGGCGCCAACCCTGCGTCCTTCAAAATTTGGGTGACGGTTTTCCCTGTGATGGGCTTGGTCAGGGGAATGCCGTGCTGGTCGCGTAGGATTATTCCGATCTTGCTGGGGGCGTGGCCCTCTTTTGCGTACTTGATAACTAGAGCGTCCACTTCCTCTGGCTGGTACCTGCACCAGACTGGAGGCCTCTTGCTGACGGGGCGGGTGGAGTGCGACCCTCCCTTGTGTTTCTTTGGCAATTTTCTTCCTCCGGGCGACCTCTATGAGCGAGCGGTTGCTGATATTTAAAATCTTCGTTAAAAGGTTGATGTGTACCATCTAACAAATTTTCGCAGGGCCTCAGCCCGATGTGAATGCTTGTTTTTCTCGATCATGATCATCTCCGCAAAGGTTTTGCCGTGACTGGCGGAAGGTTCGAATACGGGGTCGAAGCCGAAGCCGAGGTTCCCTCGCGCTTCAAGAGAGATTTTTCCCTCCGTCCTGCCATGAAAACACCTCGGGGGTTCTTCTGGGCTGCAGAAGGCGACCGCAGATTGGAAGTGGGCGTTTCGCTTTTTCGTGTTTTTCATCAGTTTTAGGATTCCTTTGGTTCCTATTGTTCGGTATACGTAGGAGGAGTAGGGTCCTGGAAAGCCGTTCAATGCTTCTATGAAAAGTCCGGCGTCCTCTACGATGACGGGTAGGCTACACTTTTTTGCGGCTTCTGTGGCTGTGGCTTTCGCTATTTTCTCTATGTTGTCGTCTTGAATCTCAGTGGTTTCTATTTTGAGCATAGCAGCTGCAACTTTGTATTTGGCGAGCACTTGGCGGGCTTCGTTGAATTTGTGAATGTTGCTTGTCACGAAAAAGGCTACTCTGCCCCTCGGAAACCGCCCCTTAGACTTCAAGTTAGGTTCTCCCCTTTTCTTTCTTAACTAAAGCATTTAAGGTGTTGAATACCCCTCTATTTTATTTTGCCTAAACTCTTCGATCAACTTACCGGTTGGCGAAAACTTCTAGTATTCCAACGGTTTTCCTTAGCATTTGAAGCCTTTCAAACTTCTTCCAAAAAGAAAGCCCGAAATCAACCTTCTCAGCGTAGAGCCCCAAATAGAGAGATTGAAAGCATTAACACGACGAAACCATCTAGGAGGAAGGGGGCTATAGAGGGGTCAAAAATTTTTTTGGGGGCCCAAAAGACTAGTAGCCTCTAGCACCAACTCATAAGCTATCAGAAAAAAGATACTTTTATAAAGCCAACCGAGTACACCCTTCAAAAAGCAGAGGTGCTATCTTTGCCAAAAGCATTCGTGTTAATAAACGCAGAAACAGGCTCAGAAAAAGACGTAGTAGAAAAAGTAAAAGCCATGAAAAACGTCGAAGAAGCCTACTTCGTCTTCGGAGTCTACGACGTCATAGCCATTGTCAAAGCCCCAAACATAGACGAACTCAGAAACACCATACACACCGCAATGAGACAAGTAAAAGGAATCCGATCAACATGCACCATGGTCGTCATAAAATAAACTACCTCCCAGAAACATAACGCCCCCTCCTCTCTATCTCCCCAATTTTCTCCAACACCTCTCCAGACACACTACCCCCAACAACCCGAGCGTACCCCTCAATAACCGCGTCAAAACACTCTCCCGCATACCTAAAATGAGTGCTCTGAAACACCCTTTTCATCAGATGCAGATCCACCCCCCTAGCCTCCAGCTCCACAGATCGCTCGCTCAGACCAAAGTCCACAAAAACAACTCTGCCCTCTGGGGTCAGAATCATGTTAGAAGTGGTTAAGTCGCTGTGAATGACCCCATGGTTGTGAAGTCGACCAATCAACTCGCCGATATGACGACACAATTGTTGCCTCTGTTCAGGAGGAAGATCGTCGAGGATCAGCTTAACCTGCTTCCCCTCAATAAACTCCATAACGATCGTTGTTTCCGCGGTGTCAACCATGAAAATCGTAGGAGTTGGAACTCCTGCCTCCTTCGCCTTATGAATATGCTGAGACTCATGTATGGTTCGGCGAAAACGAATTTCCTTGTCCAGCTTGGGAACACGATACTTTTTCGACAACCGCCGCTTCATGATCACTCTGCGGCCATGCCAATCTTCCAGATAAAGGTTAGCTTCTGCGCCCTTCCTTATAAGCACGGCTCAGCCTCCGACCCAGAGCACCGGAACCTCGTCCAGCCGCCACTTCAGTTTGACGAAGCTTTTCTCCAGAGGAAGCGTCACATGGTGTTGGTAGGCGAGAATTCCTGTCCAAGCGATCATGGCTCCGTTGTCCAAGGCGTACTGCTTGGGAACCACGCAGAATCGAGCGTTGTGCTCCTCAGCAACGGACTCAAGCATAGACTGTAGCCTCTTGTTGGCTGCAACCCCGCCCGTTAACAGAACCTCGGACTTCTCAGTGTGAGCCAGCGCCCTCTCCGTAACCTCGGTCAGCATGGAGAACGCGACTTCCTGAAGGCTAAAGCACAGGTCTTCAAGGCTGTGCTTCCCCTTACGAAGCAACTGAACAGCCGCTGTGAGAAACCCGCTGAAAGATAAATCCATGCCCTTCACCGTGTAAGGAAGAGGAATAAGCGTTTGACCGCGGCTCGCCAGCTGCTCAACCATTGCGCCTAGAGGCATCCCCTCCCTCCCGTGCAGCCCAGCCTCCCGAGCGAAAACATCGAGGCAGTTTCCCACCGCTATGTCTAGAGTCTCGCCGAAAACGCGGTATCGCCCTGCTTCGAAGGCAGAGACTATGGTGTTTCCCCCCGAAACATAGAGGGTAACCGGATCCACAGCTCCAGCAACGAGCTTTCCTATTTCGATGTGCGCTACACAGTGATTAACTCCTACTAACGGAACCCCCAGATACGAGGCTAGTGCACGGGCTGCAGTTGCGCCAGTGCGAAGACAGGGACCCAAGCCGGGACCTTGAGAAAAGGCTACAACATCAATTTCTTGGGGCTTTACCCCCGCCCTCTGAAAGGCTTCTGCCAAGACCTTTCCAGCCACCTCCGCGTGGTGTCTGGCTGCTTCACGAGGGTGGATGCCTCCTTTCTCGGGCACGTATGCGCTGATCACATTGGCGAGAACCTTGCCTTCAAAGGATAGGATTCCCACGCTGAAATCGTCGGCTGTAGACTCGATGCCCAAGCAATGAGAAGCGACTGAACAGCGCTTCAGCAACGTTCTTAACTCCGTTTACAGTTAGTTCTTTCTAGTTTTGGGGAAGTTTGATCAAGCTATGGCTGTTTAGAGTCTTTCCACAACTGCTTAATATAGTAAACGCGCGCGTAATATAGTAAAATACTCTGCCTATCGATATGGTTTTATTGGAAAAGTTGGAAATGATGAAGAGAGTGCTATGAATTTCCAACTATGGGCGGGATTTGATTTACTAATAGATGTTAAAGACATATGACTCAGCTTTTTCAGGTCTGTAAATGTTCAACACATATATGTTTTTATGTTTGAAAGCACCATATTTATTGAGAGACCTCTAAGGATCGATGGGGTATGCCGAGGCGCAACGATCTGGAACACAAAGCCCTACAGCTAATAGTGAACGTGGGAGATGACGGCGTGCTTCAGGCTGAACTCTGGCGAAAACTGGACGCCAGCAGCAGAGAAGGCTCCCGAATAGCCATAAAACTGGAAGGCAAGGGCTTGATTCACCGTGAGCGCGAGCTTTTCAAGGGAAGATGGACCTACCGGCTGTATGCCAAGAGAAAACAGGCATCTATCAACTCCATCATCGATTGCCCCTGTCTGATGTGTCCAAACGATTCTCGGTGTGGACCCTGGAATTCGGTCTCACCCAACGAATGCGAAAAACTAACTGAGTGGCTTTTAAGTCTCACGTGACAGGAAACTTGTCCACTGGGTGACGGTTAGTTTTGCCAAAGGCGTGGATGAGGAAGCGGAAAAGAGAATACTATTACAGGAAGGCGAAAGAAGAAAAATTCCGGTCACGCGCAGCCTACAAGCTTCTCCAAGCGGTGGAAAAGCGTCGGTTCATCAAACCAGGTGACGTGGTTGTGGATCTGGGCGCGGCTCCGGGCGGTTGGATACAAGCATCCCGAAAAATCGTGGGTAGCAGGGGTTTTGTGCTTGGGGTGGATCTCAAATCCATCCAGCCGATCGATCAAACCAACGTACGCACTCTCATCGGCGATGTAACGGATCCCCAAACGGTCGAGCAGATTAGAGAGCTCTTACCCCGCTCATCCGACGTCGTAATTTCAGATGTCTCGCCAAGCATTTCAGGGGTATGGGAACTCGACCATGCTCGTCAGATAGACCTCGCTCAGCAATCCCTGCGAATAGCCACCTCTGTTCTGAGGCCTAAGGGAAATTTTTTCGTCAAGGTGTTTCAGGGTGATATGCTTAACGACTTCGTGAGAGAAGTCAAGCAACATTTTGCGTTTGTTAAGTTGATCAAACCAAAGGCCAGCAGAGCGAGAAGCGCGGAACTGTACGTTCTTGGGATGAATTTGAGGCGAGTGGAATGAGAAGCCTTTGGCCGAGTCACGTGAAAGATTTCTACTTTTAATAGTGGGCATAAAGGAGCTGAGGGCGTCTTCAGTGTTTGGGAGAATCTGTGCGGTTTCAGATACAGAGTCTCATCATCTCGGCTGAATGCCTTCAGAGTAACTCTGAATCATCATCATCCTAGAATGACTTGGTGGGAACATAAAAAGGTTCCTTTAGGGTTTTTGTCTTGTGAAATTAAATCTTGCAGGAAAAACGCCCCTAGGAAAAGTTGGGGCAATAAACTTCATCGAAATAGGGCCTCACGAAACCATGAAAGACGCAGTCAAATTCGTGCGTGCTAAATTTACTCACGGCCTCGGTACATTCGAATTATTAAAACTAGAACGGCTGTTCCAACAGCTGTTCCAGCTGCAATGTAGATGTAAAATTCATATTGAAATCCTACAGATTCCTCCACAACAAACGTGCTTGGATAACTCTCTGAAGCACCGTATTGTACGTTGTCTCCGTCAAATTTCGCGACTATCTGCCAAGACCCCGGACAATCCGGCGTGAAGTCGGTGCTGAAAGTTCCATTTGTATCTGTATACGCAGAAGTCTCAACCGTTGATCCGTTGTGTCTAGTAAACACTAATCTGATCTGAGCAGAACTCATAATTGGATCGATTGATCCGCTTACAGTAATTTTTTCCTCCACCTTAAAAGCTTCAGCGGTGACATTGCAAATTAAGGATGGAATGATTTTACTTACAGCCAAACTCTCAGAGTTGCTAACGGCACCGAAACAAGTTTGGTTGCCAAGCCAACTCGCTGAAATCGTCCACACTCCAAAACTGGAAGGCGTATACGAATCGCTGAAGAGACCATTAGAATCAGCACGTACAGACCTTGATAATTCAGTGTCTTTGCATGTGTAATTCAATGTGACAACGGTTCCGCCGTGCGATATCGAACCGCTAACCAGCACTGCTTCATCAACATTGCAAAAAGACTGAGACAAAGAAACTTCTATTTGGGTCGGGTTTTTCACTGAATAATTACACTGCACTTCTACTTGATTCTCAGCCATGTCAACAGCCAATACCTTATATTTCACAAATGTTCCTGCAGACTGTCTAGGAATGGTTGCCGTGTAAGTGCCATTTTGATCCTCAGCCATGTCAACCGAAGCCGATGTTAACCAGTTATCTCCAGTATAGGTCAACCAAACTCTTTCTAACCTAGTTTCATCAGATACCTGTGCTATTATCGTTGTCCCATCAGATACCTGTACTGTTATCGTTATCTCATCACCAGGATACGCCCGCTCCACAGAATCCGCAAGACTGAGTTGTGGGGCATCGAAATCCGTTTTGACCATAAATCCGACGTTGCCTTGCCCAGCTTCAGCTAATAGAA
>JAOUMI010000143.1 GCA_029881555.1 Candidatus Bathyarchaeota archaeon
TCGACTCAGATGTATATCCCCCATCAAACTTTGTGGAGAAGGTACTTGAAACCTTCAACAATCCCACAGTGATAGGCGCCACCTGCCACATTATGCCAACCAAATCCAGCCTCTCCGAATTCGCCTTCTTCCACTTCTACAACCATCTCATCCAACTCTGCACCAAGTTCAAGCCCCATTCTCGAGGGGAATTCCTCGCAGTCAGAAAGAACGAATTTCTAAACGTTAACGGATTTGACGAAAACATGCCATGCCTTGAAGATCACGATCTCGCCTATAGGCTGTCGAAACGAGGAAAGTTCATGTTCATCAGAGACCTCACCGTCTACGAGTCGATGAGGCGATTTCGAAAACTAGGATTTTTCAAGGTTCTCGGCACCTGGTTCACAGACTACCTATTTTTCGTGTTTCGTGGAAAACCCTTGTCAGAGATCTGGCAACCCGCGCGCTGAACTAGGCTTCCGTTCGACAGATGCTGGAAACACGTAAAGGTTAAAATTCTATACATCTTATGTACACTTAAACTCAGAAGTTTGCGGAGCTCGCAGTAGATGAATCTTTCATCACGAAAAGTCTTGAGCATACTGAAACGCACTCTAACACCCAACAGACCTTACCACGCTCAGTGGATGCTAACCCGTCGATGCAACTACCGCTGCAGAGGCTGCAACGTTTGGCGCAACCAAGAAAACTTAGAGGAGCTGTCTACCGATGAGGTGAAAAAAGGGCTAGATGCTCTTCGACAACTCGGCGTCATGGAACTCGTGCTTTCCGGCGGAAACCCACTACTGCGAGAAGACATTGCCGAAATCATCGATTACTCTTCCCAGTCTTTTATAACCACCGTGTACGACAACGGCAGCTTAGCGTCACAAAAGATCGACGCCCTGCGTAGCGCGGACTTTGTTGCCATATCGCTGGACACTTTAGACGAGAAAAAGAACGATTACGTAAAGGGCGTGCCAGGAGCTTGGAAAAAGGCTATGGAAGCTGTTGAGACGCTGCAAAAGGAAGGAATTTCCGTGGGAGTTTCCCCCACAATCTCACAGCTAAACCTACACGAAATCGTCAACTTTACAAGGTATTTTACTGATCGCGCGGTGCCTGTTTGGTACTGCCTCTACTGGTATGACCAGCCAGTTGAAGATCGACTGTTTGGAATAGGGAAAAGAATTGACGAGTTTGAGATCAGAGATCGGGAGGCTATGGGAAAAGTTTGCGACGAGCTTTTAGCAATGAAAAAGGAGCGCCAGGGAGTTTTTATAACGGCCAAAACTTTGGTTGCTCTGAAACGGTTCTTCTTAGAGGGGCAGAGAACGTGGAAGTGCGGAGCTCTTCAAAGCTTTGTTATGGTGGATCACCGTGGTAGAGTGGCTGGCTGTCATTGCCGCGAGCCAGTTGCTTCTGTGTTCGAGTTGGCGGACGTTTGGGATAGTCCGAGGTTTGAGGGCTTACGGAAGGAGTATAGGAAATGCGATCGATGTGCGTATCTTTGCTACATTTTCTATTCTCTTCATTCTGGTGTTTTGAGCAATTTAGAAATCATTAGGGATCAGTGGAAGAATGCGAAGTCGTTGTGGACCGAAAGAAGAGGGTAATCATTGAAAAGATGAAGTGAGGGGCGAGTGATGTATGTGACGAGTGTTGAAAGAGTGCGTGACTACAATATTGACGTGGAGGGAGCCTGTAAGGTCAGGGTTAAGTACCTGTTGCACAAGGGCGTCGGAGCAAAGAGACTCCAGCTTCGACTGTTCACCGTAGATGTTGGAGGGTACACCCCGTTAGAGAGACATGTCCATGAGCATGAGGTTTTCGTACTTCGGGGAAGGGCTCTTCTTCGGGGAGGAGAGCAAGAAGTAGAACTGAAACCTGGAAATGTGATATTCATCCCGTCATTTGAGGAACATCAATTCAAGAATATCGGTGACGAGCTGGTTGAATTCTTGTGCACAAAAGAAACTACTGAAGAATAGACGCACCTTTCAAGCAGGCAGCGATCCCTAGCCTTCTATAGAATCTGTTTCACTTTCTCCAGAAAATGGGCAGCTGGGACCCCATCCACCACTCGGTGGTCAAAGGATAGGCTCATGTGCATCATGGGTTTAGTCACAATCTTCTTGTTCACCACCACGGGCTTTTCAACCACTCTTCCAACGCCTAGTATAGCGGTCTCAGGCGGGTTAATGATGGGAGTGAACATGTCCACCCCGAACATGCCGAGGTTGGTGATGGTGAAGGTTCCGCCACTCATCTCCTCCCTCGTGAGCCTACCGTCTCTAGCCTTTTCCACGAGTTCTTTCAGTGTCGAAGAGATTTTTTTGAGTTCCTTCTTGTCTGCGTTACGTATCACTGGAACAACTAGTCCCTTTTCGGTAGCAACGGCAACGCCAATGTTGACATCCTCAAAAATCTTAATTTGGTCTTTTTCCAGCGTGGAATTCATGATGGGATGCTCCGTCAAAGCCTTCGC
>JAOUMI010000020.1 GCA_029881555.1 Candidatus Bathyarchaeota archaeon
ATCTAGGTAGAGTCGTGTTGACTATCGCGTCCACGCCTTCTGCAGCTCTCACCACGTCCTCGGATTTGCCTGCGTCAACACGATGCGCTGACACTTTCTCGCTCTTCAACCAGTCTCTAAGCTGCTCAGCTCTTCCCAGATTTATGTCAGCAACCCTTACTTCTTCAACTTCTGGATTTTTTGATAGCTCCGAGGCAACTACGATTCCAATAGCTCCAGTTCCTACCACAAGAATTTTCATGCAAGTTTCCCCAATCATGAGTTTGGTGTTTTTGTTTTCTCGTAACTAATAAGTTTTATGCGCAAGGGCTCTGTTAACTCTTAGGGTGATGGGAAAGGCTGTTAACAGTCGGGTGATGGATTAAGATGAAGGGTTGCTGTAAACTTTCGGTTGATAACCTAGAATGTTTGATGAATTTCAAGAAAAGTCATATATAAATCGAAATTAGCCTCTTTTGCTATTCTGCTAAGTAAAGTAATATCCGCTTGCGACAGTTTTTCCTTCTTTACCTCCGAGATTTTCAGTTGCTTGATTGGTTCCAAGAACCACCATTTTCCTTCTTTCAAAGCCCAATCAATTTGACTAATATCGAGCTTTAGACCTCCACGTCTACAAGGATATACTGACGGATAACCTTCCCTTTTCATCTCTACGGTTGATGGATCTTTAGACAAGGCTTCTTTGTCAAGAAGATATTGAAGAATCTTGTGAACTGCTTCAATCTGTTCCAACTATGTTCCCCATCCCTTAGATATAATGGATGTTTAAAAAGGTGCTGTGTAGTTGTCGGTTGATGTGTTGCCTTGTAAAAAATCGGTTGATGACATTAATACTGTAAAGCCATTTATGACTAGAAGCAAACCACTTAAATCTGGTGCAACCTAACAAATCAAACAGCAAGAATGGAACGGTGACAAGATGGAAGAAAAAATCTTGCACTTACACGACAGATACAATTTGCGTAAGGAACGATGGACTCCAATCACGATACGCATTCAACGATGGCTCGATGTTCGTGATTTCCGAGTCAGGCTCTCAATTATTGAAGGATATTACGACACATCTGGAAAGATTGACAAAGCAGTGAGTGAATATGGAAAAAACCGAGATTTCCCTGATTACCCAAAACACTTTGAGATAACTTGCGGTTTAGACCATATGCTTGAGATTGCCGAAACCCTCACGGAAATATGTCAGCAAGAATGACTTCACTATCATTTTTGTTGGCTTGCGTTTTGGATTAGGGTAATCCACCTGTTCTTTCCTTTGACTTCGATTCCGCAAGCTTCTGCTGGTGTCTTTCCCTTCAAACCTTGGTGTGGTCTTATGAAGTTGTATTAGATTCTGAACCCATCAATTATTGTACTTGCGATTTCTGTATCTTTTAACCAAAAACTTACCTATAGATTCACAATTTTAAGCGATTTAACCGATCTCTCGACCATGTCCTCTATGTCCAGCGCCTTCTCTGCCTCAGTCACTTCGTGAGGTTTCGCTCTGGTCACAGGTTTTCTCGGAAACGCTGTGCATCCCTTTGCCTTCTGGATTGAAGCCTCGTAGGTTCCTATTCTACGCGCTATCTGTTCTGTCTCGGTCTTGTCGAACCCCAGTAGCGGACGGTGTATCGGATACTTGGTTACGGCTGAGTTCAGCACCCTCAGGTTTTGCAGGGTTTGGCTCACTTGCTCCCCGATGGCTTCTCCGGTAACGATTCCCTCCGCCCTCACCATGTCCGCAATCTTCTCCGCAATCCGATACATCATGCGCTTGCAGAGGATGCACGTTAAACGTTCAAACCGCCTTTTCCCCTTAAACTCTGCGAGGTTCGGACCGTTCAGCGTCACGTACACTCTTCTTGGAAACCCGATTGCCCATTCAGACAGCACCTTAGCCACGTTCATCGCCCGTTCGGTTGTGCTCTCGTCTGTAAACGGCGCGTTATCGAAGTACAGAGGCACAATAGGGCATCCTCTCTTCATGACCAACCAGCACGCCACCGGAGAGTCTATTCCTCCACTTAATAGGCTCACCACTCTGGGTTGGGTGCCCAACGGCAAGCCGCCAGCTCCCTCCACCACCATCGAATACACAAACGCCTGATCATTCCTAACCTCCACTCCCAACGTCTCATCTGGACGCTTCAAGTTCACCGTTAAACACCGCTCTGGGAAAGCGTCTAACACCCGGCGCCCCACCTCCCTGCAAACATCCGTGCTGGTGTAGGGGTGATGTCCAACCCTTCTGCATTTGACCGCGAAGGTATTTTCCTCGCGAAGTATTAGACCTGCTAGAAACACGCTCTTATCAACTATTTCGTCAAGCTTTGAGGTAGTTTCTAGGGCGGGAGAAAGAGACGAGACCCCGAATACCCTAGCCAGCTTTTTAGAAGACTCCGTCGTCAATGAAGTCTTCAAAAAAAGTCTCCCGTGCTTTCGAATAATTCTGTTGTACAGAATCTCGTAACGCTTTAACACGCTCTTAATGTTTTTCAGCAGGCGGCGCTCATAAAACCTTCTCGTCCAAGCCCCTTTGATTCCTAACTCCCCACCGTACCGAACGATAACAGAGTCAAAATCTGCAGACCTAAATTGTTCGCAGTCGTTGGGGGCGGGTTGCATGAGGAATCCCTGTTAGCGGTGGTTAACCCCTATCTATGTGTTTCATGACGAGAAAGCTTTTGTTACCTTTGAATTTCCAGACACAGGTCGCAGGCTTCTGGAACTGAGATAAAGTCTCTGTGCAAGTCGCACACAAGATCCTTGGTTCTAAGGTTCTTGCACAATTCGCAAAACTTCAGCATTGCGTCAAAGGGTGAAAACCTCTCAGTGGCGATGCCAAGCGCAACTTCGTCGGCAATGGACTGAACAGAGGGCATGGCCTCAAGCTGCTTCATCCTCTTGTCTCCACGCTTCGAATAGAGGTAGTTACTCACAGCAGCCTGTGTCGTCCCCAACTTCTCAGCCGCAGCCACCTGAGAAAAGTGATATTTTTCAATAAGCGTCTTCGCTACCAAAGAGCGAAACGCTGGAAGCACAAGCTTCACAACGAGTTCACATGGAGGTCTCATATGCATTTCACACGTTTCTATAACAACGTTATACCTTATAAACCACTCCCCTCTTATATGACAACGGTAAAAAATTGTTAGGGGACAACAACGCACCGATGGAAAAACATATAACAGCGTTATATCGCTTATTTGACTTGCCGGGGTGGCCGAGTGGCTCAGGCAAGCGGCTGCAGACCGCTGTACGGGGGTTCAAATCCCTCCCCCGGCTCCAAATCATCGCAACTTAATCAATCAGATGATGCCTGATCAAATCTTTTAATATTAAAGAATGGACACAAATGCTAGAAGGATGCGTTATGACAGAAAAAGCTGTTGAGGAAACTTTTGCAGCGTTGTTCGCCCTAACTGACTTGAGACAGATCTTCAGAGAAACCAAACCTACGTATCAGTTCAGCAACGAACAAAAGAGACGAATCAAGCAAATCGTTGAGAGATTGAGACAGAGTTTGGAAATAATCGAAAAGGAGCTAATAAAATGAAAAATATCGTCGACAACATCGAAGTTAGGGCAAGAGAGGAACTTTTCATAAATATCAACCCGATCCAACCTGGAGGCAGACTCACCACAGAAGCCATGAAAGCAATAATCGCCTACGGAGACGGCTACTCAACCTGCGACTGGTGCAAAAAGCCATTCAGACTCGACAAGATTCAAAGGCCGCCCATAGACGAATTTCACACTGAACTAGCAAAATTCTTGGGAATGGATCAGGTAAGGGTTGTCCCGGGTGCAAGGAGGGGATTCCAAGCCGTGGTTAACTCACTTGTGGAAAAGGGAGACGCTGTCATTGTCTCCTCATTAGCGCATTACACGGAGTTCTTGGCTGTGGAAGCCGCCGGAGGCATGGTCAAAGAAGTCCCTCTGAACAAAAACAACATTGTAACCGCTGAGAATACGACTCAAAAGATAGAAGAAGTGAAGAAGGAAACAGGAGCCCTTCCAAAGCTGATCATGATAGACCACTTCGACTACATGCTAGGAAACGAACACGACGTTCACGGAATCGCGAAGGTGTCAAAAGACTATAACATCCCCTTCCTATGCAACGGCGCCTACAGCATAGGAGTTATGCCAGTAAACGGAAAGGAGATAGGAGCCGACTTCCTCGTGGGTTCAGGACACAAGAGCTTCGCCTCCCCAGCACCTTCCGGAATCTTGGCAACCACCGAAAAGTGGGCAGACAAGGTGTTCAGAACAACCCGGATGGTTGGCGACTCGACAAAACGAAAATTTGGGATCAAAGAGGTGGAAATGATGGGCTGCACCTTAATGGGAGCTAACTTGATTGCGATGATGGCGAGTTTTCCCACAGTGCAAGAGCGGGTTAAACACTGGGACGAAGAAGTCAAAAAAGGCAACTATTTTGCTGAGGAATTTCTGAAGATAGAGGGAAACAAGATTCTGAGCGAAATGCCGAGGAAACACACCCTAACCAAAGTGGACACAACCGAAAGCTTTGATAAGATCGCGCGAACCCACAAGAGGAGAGGCTTCTTTTTCAGCGATGAGTTAAAGGAGAGACGAATAGTCGGAGAATTTGTGGGCGCTACCAGAGCTTGGAAGCTAAACACTTACGGACTCACATGGGATCAAGTAAAATACCTAGCTCAAGCACTTCAAGACATCGCGAAGAAATACGGGATAAACATGACATAAAACGAGTCAAATCTTACTTCAACTTTCCAAGAGTCCTTGCACACGATTTACAAAGTCCATGGTGAAAGTAACAATGAGCGCAGATGGGGCGTCCACACCTTCTGCAAACACTACTCGCTACCCCTTCGCCGCATACACTGCAGCCTTTCAATAGATTCCCGCCGATTTTCAGAGTCCTTCAAAACTTAACCGATATCTATCGGTACCACCCTGCGCGCTTTTTCACCGAGAATTTTTGCAGCAACCAGCTGAGCCACCTTGGCTCCGCTCAAAAGCATCCCCCCAAATATAGGACCCATTCTCGGCGTCTGACGCAGCGCTGCGACGGCCATCCCAGCGACGTACAATCCTGGACAAACCTCTCCAGTATTTTCAACCGTAAGCTTCTCAGCTTGAGAGACCCACATTGACTTTTCTCCGGGAACGACGAGGTTGAGTTCGGGAATCTTTCTGGAAGCCACGGCGAGAACCTCGGCGTCGTGGCCCGTACAGTCAATAATGGCCTTCGCTTTGACGCCCAACGGGTCCACGTGGAGGCCGGACATTATGACGGAGGTCCACTGGACGACTGCGCCGGTGATCCTTGGCGGAGGGTCTCTGTAGATCAGGTCGTCCACGATGACGCCGAGGATTATCTTGGCGCCAGCGTCGATGGTTCCTGAGGCTAGCTTGGCGATCATGGCCGTCGTGTCTGCGACGTACATGTCTTCCTCTAAAAGTTCTAGATCACAGCCCACTTCTCTCAGAATTTTGTCGGCGGGAGCCTGTATCACCAGCTTGTGGAACTGCATGCCTCCTCCGCCGATTCCTCCTCCGAAGGACAGTTTCCTCTCAAACACCACGGTTTTTAGGCCCGCCTTGGCTAGGTACATGCCGGCGGTCAGGCCGGAGGGGCCGGCTCCCACCACAATCACGTCTGTTTCCGTTAGGTTGATCCATTCTTCGGCTGCTTTTCGGATGATCGCTCTGGTGATTGTTGACTCTTCCACATCTTTCATCTTGAAGGCCCTCAATTTTGTTCACTTCTCTGTTGGAGGGTAGTTATATAAACGACTTGGTAATGTGTTTTGTTGTGGTAGTCGAGCTTGCAGTGTCAAGTGTGCGGAAAGGTTATCACCGGAAACCCGGTTACTCGAAAGACTTGCTGCGTGAACAAGCTCTGCGTGTTCTGTTCTGATGTTTGCATGCGTAAGTGGACTCGGAACTGGTTGAAGTGCCAAATCTAATCTGGGCCACTAGTTCACAGGAAGCTTCACTCCGAGTTTTCCGATAACCTTGTTGTACACCTGCAACGCGGATTCTTCGTCCTTCACGTTCTTTATCAGCATTCGCCCTCGATCAAACAGGCTTACCTCAACGCCGCCGTTATACTGAAACACGATAACAAGCGATGATTTAACGAGTATCCTATAGTGGTGCCTTAACGTCTCGTAGATTTCACCAAGTTTCATGTCGATGGGTTTAGGTGGGTTGACGTTCACGGTGTTGCGGCCACACAGCCACACGAGTCTTTCCGCCTCTTCAACAGGCTTGACCTCCTTGAGCTGGCAGACTGGACAGTCAGGTCTTTTGAATATTTCAATGATGGCGAAGTACATGTCCCTGAAATCACAAACCATAAGCTTTCCTTTGAGGCTACCTCCCATCCCAGCAAGCAATTTTATTGTCTCCATGGCTTGCATCGACCCGATGATCCCAGCTGTCGCACCCAACACTCCTCGCACTTCACAGCTTGGCAATTGACGATCGTCGAGACTTGGCAACACGCATTCTAAGCAGGGTGTTTCAGGAGGAGCAAACACGGAGATGTTTCCCTCGATCCCTATGGCTGCCCCGAAAACGTAGGGAATCCCGTATTTCACGCAGGCGCGGTTCAGAAGGTAACGTGTTCTCATGTTGTCTAGTCCATCAACAACGCAGTCTACGCCGCGAACAATCTCATTGACATTGTTTTCGTGAACGTTTTCAGGAACTGGCTCCACCTTCACGTCAGGGTTTACCCGTTCAATTCTTTGGGCAGCAACCTCAACCTTCGGATATCGTAGGTTGTCTATACTATACAACATTTGTCGGTGCAAGTTGTGTAGCTCCACGGTGTCTTGGTCCACCAATCGCAGAGAACCAACGCCGGCTAGGGCTAGGTAAAGCGTTGAGGCGCTGCCGAGCCCGCCTAGCCCCACCACAGCCACTTTTGAACGTCTCAGCTTTTCCTGACCCGACACACCCAGCTCCGGAAGCACGGTCTGCCTGATGTAGAACTCGTGAGGATTAAAGGAAGGACGGGTCACTATGGCTCACCACCAAAATAGATGAATGTGGGTTGTTGCATTAAATGTTGCGTTCAAGTTATTTATTCTCACCTAGTCTTTGATGCGTAGGTAGCAACTGCTCCTGCGGCTAACACAGCCATTTGATTATTTGGACAGCATGGCGTGGAACATCGCTATAAGCGCCAGCTACCAACGAAAAAAGAGTAATTTCACATCTTCACGTATTTGTGCGGGTTCTTTTCAAACGCTTCTTTGCAACCGGCGGCGCAGAAGTAGTAGGTTTTTCCCATGTGCACTGTCTTGTGCTTTGCCGTTTTCTCATCTACCTCCATCCCACAAACGGGATCCTTCGCCATACATTCTCACCTCCCTTTTAAATTAAACATTGAAGCTGCTACTTTTCCTTGTCATGGTATTCTGGACGAATACGTGCCCTTCTTAACAGGTTTGCATTAGTTACTACCGTCACCGAACTCGTAGCCATAGCTATCTCCGCTATCAACGGATGAGCCAAACCCAACATGGCTGCTGGAAGGGCGACAGTATTGTAGAAGAAGGCCCAGAACAGGTTTTGTTTAATCTTACTGAAGGTTTCTCGTGAGAGTTTTATGGCAGTTACCACACTGGACAGGTCTCCTCTTACCAACGTTACGTCAGCAGATTCTATGGCTATGTCCGTTCCTGTTCCTATGGCGATTCCCACGTTAGCTGCCGTTAAAGCAGGAGCATCGTTGATGCCGTCTCCCACCATGGCAACCTTTTCGCCGTTTTCCTGTAACTTTTGGATTTCCTTCACCTTTTGTTCAGGTAGAACTTCTGCTAGAACCCTCGACATGCCCACTTTTTTGGCTATGGACTCTGCAGTGCGTTCATTGTCTCCCGTAAGCATGGTGGTTTTCAATCCCATCCTTTCAAGTTCCCTTATAGCTTGCACTGAATCTTCCTTCAGAGTATCAGCAACAGCCACGGTCCCCGCTATCTTTCCGTTGACAGCCACAAGCATCGCTGTCTTGGCTTCATCTTCGAGACGTTTTAAATCATCTTCTATGAATTTGTAGTCTACTGCCTCTTCCTCCATCAGCTTTCTGTTCCCAACAAGGGCAAATTTTTGAGGAGAAAGACCAATCTTAGCCCTCGCACCTCTCCCTGTCACAGCTTCGAATTCCTCTGCTTTGTACAACTCCAGGTTTTCTTCCTTAGCCTTTCTTAGAATGGCTTCGCCTAGTGGATGTTCTGATCCAACTTCTACGCTTGCAGCCAAACGTAGAACCTCTTCCTTTGTGTGCCCTTCTGCTGGCACTATGTCGGTAACTTCTGGTCTTCCTTTAGTAATGGTTCCTGTTTTGTCAAAGACAATTGTGTCTACATTTTTTAGGGTTTGTATCGCTTCTCCGTGACGTATTAGCACTCCGTTTTCAGCTCCCATGCCGCTTCCAACCATTAGGGCTGTAGGAGTGGCTAGCCCAAGAGCGCAGGGACATGCAATGACGAGGGTGGCAACCAGTGCGAAGATTGCAAGAGTAACAACCCCCAAGTTTGGATCAACCCACGGCAAAAACGGTTGAGCCCAAAGACTCATCACCTTGATCGTATCGGGCACGACCAACCACAGAACAAAAGCCACAGCCGCCAGACCCAGAACGGTTGGGACAAAGTAGCTCGTTATTTTATCGGCGAACTCTTGGATCGGAACCTTTGAACCTTGGCATTCCTCTACTAGTTTTATGACTTGGGATAGGAAGGTGTCCTGCCCTATTTTGGTGGCCCTTACCTTCAACATCCCTCGCTGGTTAACAGTGGCGCCAATGACTTCGTCTCCCACCTTTTTCATTACTGGCATTGATTCTCCTGTTGCCATGGATTCGTCCACGGCGCTTTGGCCCTCAATCACTACTCCGTCGGTGGGGATTTTTTCTCCAGGCCTAATGATCATCACATCGCCGACTTCCACTTCGTCGATGGGCACCTCCTTTTCTTCGCCGTCCACCAAGATTCGGGCGGTCTTAGCCTCCAGTTCCAGTAGCTTTCTGATGGCTTGAGAGGCCCTTCCCTTTGCTTTTGCCTCTATGTATCTTCCAGTGAGGTGAAAGGACATGATCATCCCGGCAACGCCAGCGTAGTTCATGATGGGGCTAAAGAACACCGCTGGACCCGTGATAAAGGCCATGGATGTGCCTAAGGCTATCAAAACGTCCATGTTGGCGTTGCCGTGAGATACTGCTTTCGCCGCAGAGAGAAGGGTTTCTTTGCCCGCCCAAAACAGCGGAGGTACTGCCAAAAAGACCATTCCAATGTTATATATGGTTCG
>JAOUMI010000144.1 GCA_029881555.1 Candidatus Bathyarchaeota archaeon
AATTCGCCTCCAGATTCCTAGACAAGGGTCTCAAAAATAATATGCTATTGACGCGTAGACTAGCGAGGAGCATCGAGGCATTAGAATCATTCGTTGAATTGGCGCAGCCGGACAACAGCTACATAATCCTCAGCCGAGTGGCAACCACTTACTTAAGGGACATGTTGGCCGGGAAGATCGCTGGAGCCAAAAAGTTGGCTCTCGTCGTTAGTGAAGGTGATGTCGCCGAATACCTCAATGGGACAAATCAGGAAAACCTCCGCCGATTGATTCTTGATCTCGGTAGGATAAGGAAATCTCTTGCTTAGAGGCTCTTGCGAAAGGTGCATATGACATGAGTAGATGGGTTGAAGCGAGATTTAAGGGGAGAGTAAACTACTTTACTCCCGACAAGGACATGCGTATTTCCGTGGAGAAAAGAGATGAACTTGTGGAGTACTGCCAGCAATTCGTCAAGTACGAGGACGATGCGTACTTCAATGGGTTAAACATCCGACTTTACACCAATATGGAACACGTGCATGACTTCTGGTGTGATAATTGGTGGCCTTATTCTCCCGCCGTTAGGTCGCATGGTGTGGTTTATGCTATAGACGATGGGGGAAAAATAAGCCTTAAAGACTTCTATGATAAACCCTTAAACAATCCAGAGACAAACGCGGGCGGCTTCTACAATCCAGATACAAAAACAGCGATAATTTTAAACACGGATTACTATGGGCAAACGAAACCTACAGCCTTAGGTATATCGGCGGACATCTTAGAGGATCAGTTCGACATCCTCTCTGTTCACGGAGCTTCTGCAGCCATCAGGGGCAACGGCTATTTACTAATAGGACCTACAAACGCCGGAAAAACCACCCACTCTTATGGTCCAGTTATTCATCATCCTAGGGGCGAATTCCACCAAGACGACTGGATTTACGTTAGTTTTCCAACTGGAAAGGCTATAGGGTATGCGTCCGAAAGGAGATTTTATATGAGGACCAACTCTATGGAAAACTATCCTTGGCTTGAACCCATTTTTAGAAAAAGCAAGTTAGAAAACGTTAGGCCTGACGACCCTAGGGAGAAATTCCTGCTTTCCCACCCCAGAGTTATGATAGATCCAAAACACATAGTAAAACCGGAGAAGGTCGTGAACGAGGTTCGGATAATAAAAACGTTTCTATTAAAGAGGGATTTCAACGACAGGGTTGTTGTTAGGTCTCTTGAACCAGAGGAGGCTGTAGAAATCCTTAGAAAAGCCCCAGAACAATGGTACAACAACTATTTAATCACTTACGGAAAGAGGAAGGAGAGAAAAAGGGCTGAATTGTTCAGGAAGTTGTTTGAGATAGCTGAACCCTACCAGATTAACATAATAGTCCCCGTTGAAACTGTGAGAAAAATAATCATAAAAATTGCAGAAAGTCATTAATCGTAGAATTATCCGAAAACCGTCAGAAATGAAGTAGTACTCAGTAACACTTATAAGGGAAAACTGAAAAGGGAAGGAAAGACCCGTTAAGGAAGAAGGGATGATTTTTGACAATTCAAGACATGAAACGCCGCGCTCTACGTTTGAGACAGCTAATCGACTCGAGTAAAAATGGGGAGCAAAAGGCACGGGTGCTTCAAGAATATACACGTCTCATCTGGCTGATCTGCACCCGTTCAAAAGCCTAACTCATGGACCCTAGTCTTCGTCTTTAACACCTATTCTAAAAAGAATGAATCCTGTTACTGTTAGCGCTGCCGCGACGTACATTGCGGCTCTAAAATCGAAGAGTTCAGAAACTACGCCACCCAGTAACGTTCCGAACACGGCGGCGAGACCGATCACTGAGCTAAGTATTCCGGTACAAGTTGCCTTCTCAACATTGCGTCTCATTAGGTGTAGCAGGGAGCCAACGTAGAGGCACGACCAAGAACAACCCAGCAAAACCTGAACTGGGATGAGTTGTCGGAAGTCTTGAGCCAAGGTGAAGGCGAGGAAGGCTATTGAAGACAATGTAAGTCCCGCGGTAACTAACCTTTTACTCGTGAACCGATCGACATATCGCATCACGAAAAACTGTGATGCAGTGTTGACGGTGTAGATTAACCCAACCCAAAACTTGTCTCCTCCAAGACTCACAATGTAGAGTGGATATATGATCCATATGCCGTTGGCTCCGGTGTGCCTTAGAAAGTAAGACAAGTAAACGGGCCAGTTCTTCTTCAATAGTTTCCAGGGAAAGAACGGGACACGAAGATTTGGACCAGTGCTACGTGGCATTGTAAAGGAAACGAGAAGAGCCATCAAAAGGCAGGCGGAGGACAATACAAATGCACCCCAGTACATGGCTATTAGACCTGCTGCAAAGTTGCCGATAGCCCAACCTAGTGAACTAAAAGAAGTGAACCTCCCG
>JAOUMI010000145.1 GCA_029881555.1 Candidatus Bathyarchaeota archaeon
TCGAGTGCAAGACACCCAAGCCGAGAAGAGCCTTCGTTCTCATGAAATCGGGCTACCACAGAGACGCCATATCACTGCTCTTGGAAACGTTCGATGAAACAGGAGTCTCCACCATCACAGGAACGGATCTTGGAAGCGAAATAGAACTGAACTACCATATACGGTGTCGTGGACCAGTAGTAACAATCAAAAACAAGGTTCCCAAAGAAAAGCCTCAGATCATGACTATAACAGACCTTATGCCTGGAGCGGCGTTATATGAAAGGGAAGTTTTCGACCTTCTAGGTGTCGTATTTCAAGGACATCCAGATCTCAAAAGGCTGATCTTATCCGACGATTGGCCTGAAGGTTCCTATCCTCTCAGAAAAGACTGGGATCCACAGATTCTAGAAAAAAATGCTCACAATCTAGGTGGGCAGTCCTCAATAGTGAACGGAGGAGAGGTGGAAGGAGCAACATCTTCTGTAGTAAAGGTTATTGTGGGGCCTCAGCATCCGGCGTTACATGAGCCTGAGAGATTCTCCTTCAAGATAGATGGAGAGGTAGTTGTTGATGTCGAGCCTCGACTCGGGTATGTTCATAGAGGCATTGAAAAAGCTGCCGAGCGTCTCATGTTCTTCCAGGATGTCCATCTTGTTGAGAGGATATGTGGCATATGCAACGCGGCTCACACAATCTGCTTCAGTCAAGCCGTGGAGTCCATTGGAAATATAGAAATCCCTCCAAAGGCCAGATATCTGCGAACGATAATACACGAATTAAACAGGATTCACAGTCATCTATTATTGTTAGGTGTAACGGGATTCGAGCTTGGATACGAACCGCTGTTTCAATACGTTTGGCGTGACAGGGAGCCCGTTTTAGACATAATCGAAATGATAACGGGAAACAGGCTATTAACCGCCTTCAACACAATTGGCGGCGTAAGGCGAGACCTTAAGCCGGACATACATGAGAAAATCAAGAGAACCATGAACAAACTAAAGAAGCAAATGAGGTTTTACAAGAACATAATCGAGGAAGACCCCTCGTTACGGCTTAGAACCAGAGGGGTTGGAATTCTAAAGCCATCTAGTGCCAAAAAATTATGCGTGGTCGGCCCAGTTGCAAGGGGCTCAGGGATATCCATGGACATAAGAAGAGACGACGCCTACGCCGCGTATGATGAGATTCCATTCAACGTGATAACATATGAGGACTGTGATTCTTGGGCGAGACTAATGGTTCGGGCTGAGGAGATTGTGGAGAGCATAGACATCATAAACTATGTTCTTGATCACGTCCCGGGCGGTCCCTACAGAGTGAAGGTTCCTAGGAAGCAGCCGGAAGGAGAAGCTGTGAGCCGTGTGGAAGCTCCTAGAGGCGAGCTTTTACACTATGTGAAGAGTGATGGAAGCGCTTATCCCTATAGAGTTAAAGTTAGATCTCCCACGCTAGCCAACATTATATCATTTCGTGAGATTATTAGAGGCTCTTATGTTGCTGACATACCCGCGGCGCTAATCAGCCTAGACCCGTGTTTCTCCTGCACCGACCGTATGGCCTTTGTTGACGTAAACAACGATCGAAAATGGCATTGGAGCTTGAACGACATTAAGCGTTTGAAGAAAAGGAGCTGACGAGAGGAATGCCCATCGACTTGGTTTTCTTTCTTAGGGTGCTGATCTTTCCAGGTTTCGCCTTTCTTCTGGCATTTAGCCTATTTTGCGATTGGTTTGAGCGGAAGGTTCGGGCTCGCATGCAGAACCGTATGGGCCCTTCCTATACGGGTCCTATAGGTCTTCTGCAGCCTATTGCTGATTACATAAAGTTGTTGACGAAGGAGGACATAATTCCTGCTCAAGCAAGTAGACTTCTTTTTACAGTTGCTCCTGTTCTAGCTCTCTCTCTTTTTGTTTTCACGTTTTATTACATACCTATTGACGGCCTGAACATTATTCCGAATTCTAGTTTTGAGGGTGACTTGATTCTTGTCCTTGTTTTGATAACAATTGCTGAGTTTACTATGTTTCTTTCTGGCTGGTCTTCCACAAATCCCTACAGCGGTATAGGCGCAACCAGAGTTCTGACGCAGTTTCTCGGATATGATATTCCTCTCATTGTTTTTGCGATAGGCCCAGCTTTTCTTTCAGGAAGCCTCTCTATGGCAACAATAGCAAAGAAACAGACTGTGCCCTTCGTCGCCTTAACCCCCTGGACTTTCATACTCTTCTTGATCACGCTTCAAGCTGAGCTTGGGAAAGACCCCTTTGACATACCCCACGCGGAGACCGAGATAGTTGCGGGCTACGTAACCGAGTTCAGCGGCAGAAAACTTGCGTTTATAGAAATTGCGAAGGATATCCAAGTTGTGCTCGGCGCAGCTCTCGT
>JAOUMI010000146.1 GCA_029881555.1 Candidatus Bathyarchaeota archaeon
GTCCTCGAGGTTGATGCCTCCGAACGTGGGTTCCAGCCATCTGCAGGCGGTTATGATCTCGTCTGGATCTTTGGTGCCTAGACAGATTGGGAACGCGTCAACTCCTCCTAGGTACTTGAATAGGAGGGCTTTCCCTTCCATGACTGGTAAGCCAGCTTCGGGTCCTATGTCTCCTAGACCGAGCACTCGGGTTCCGTCGCTGACGACAGCTACGTAGTTCCACCGGTTGGTGTATTGGAAAACCAGTTCCGGTTCTTCCTTGATCTTTTTGCAAGGTGCTGCTACTCCGGGTGTGTACCATAAGGCGAAGTCATAGGCGGATCTTATGGCGCATTTGGGCATAACTTGGAGTTTTCCTTCATAGAAGGGGTGGTAGGCCAACGAGAGTTTTGCTGGTTTCTCTGCTTTGGCTAAGAGTTCTTCGACTGTTACTTTTTTACCCATATAACTCTACCTCGATTGGAGTTTCTCGTGTTATTTATCTAGGATTTAAGTATTGTGGGTCTGTTGTGATAGTGAGTTGTTTTCCTGAAGTTGGTGTTGAGGATTGGAGTGATGGAAAACTGGATTGAAGTGGAAGTGGGCTTCAGAATTTATCTGTGACTTTTGCTTTTTCTCTGCTTTGGTCTAGGTTTCATGTGTCTTTTTACGCGATGTAGGTGAGAGGTTTTTTCTGGGGTGTTTTTGTATTGATTTGATTCGATGTCTTGCATCTTAGCTTCAGTATTTCCGTGAAAGCTTTTTGAACAAACTCCTCGACAGTTGAGTAGTCTAGATCAAATTCCTTTATGAGTCTTGAGATTTGTTGGTAAGTTTTCTCAGATATGGGAATCTCTATTCTGTTTTTGAAACATCTTATGTCTTTACCGATTAAGGTTTGTATGAGTTCGCTGTTTGTCTTGAGTTTATGAGCTTCTCTGATGGATTCGAACATTCTGGCAAGTTCGCCTTCAAGTTCGATTCTGACAAGTAGCTTGCCCAAACCACCCACCCATACAGTTCATCATTTGCAGGCTTGAATAAAAATCCCTATGAAAAAATCTTCTAGAATTCAGTGTCACACATATGCCTTTGAGGACGACCATAAATATTGGAAATAGTCCTTAGCAAACTTCACCAGCCCCACATGATCCGACCATATAACGAGGGTTGGCTTTTTCTCGCCTAGGACGAGCAGCGCCTCCTTGCCGTCTAGGATGACGCCTCCGCCAAACATGTGGTCTCTCACTCTAACCTCTGCCACTTCCGCAATCTTTTCCAGACCTTTTTCTCCCATATCTTTGGATGTCATCAATAGAATCTTAACCCCGCTACCCTGCAAACGGATCAACATCGGAACAGCCGCTTCCATCAGAGCCTTTGTGGGTGCTGGAGCGGCAATCATCAGCTTGCTCTTAGCTTTGCCTAGCATTTCCTGAAGTTTCGCGAGAGTATTAAACTCACCACGGAGAATCCATATGTCTGGTTTTTCACGTATCTCCCTCTTCTCGTAGAGGGGCTGTAACTCGCTCAGAACCGTTTGCTCCCACGACTTCACTGCGTCCTCTAATCGCAGTCTAACCGCACTCAAGGCTTCCGAAGGAGACTTCGGATAGTATCGACTGGGTCTACCTCGCTTGGTTTCAATCCATCCCTTCTTCTCCAACGAGTTGAGGGTCTCGTAAATCTTGGAGTATGGAACGTTTGCATGTTCGCTAATCTTGTTGGCAGTCGTGGCTCCCTTCTCCAGCAACGACAAGTAGGCACGGGTCTCATACCCAGTCAGCCCAAGTTCCCTCAGAATCCTTTTCGCCTGATCGCTTACGGACACGCACGCTCCCCCCTTTCACCTTATGAAACGTTTGGAAACCTTCTTATACACTATTCTAGGCTAAATAATTTACAACTCCAAGTGGTGTCAAATTGCAGGTTATCAAGGAAACAAAATCCATATGCCCCGAGTGCTTAAAGGTTCTAGACGCCACCATATTCGAAAAGGACAACAAGGTCTACATCAAAAAGGAATGCCCCGAACACGGCAAGTTTCAAGACGTCTACTGGTCAGATTACGAGCAATACCTACGCGCTGAACAGTTCAGGTATGACGGCGACGGACTGCGAAATCCCCGCACCGAGACGAAACTAGATTGCCCCCTAGACTGCGGCATATGTCCCCAACACAAATCGCACACCGTACTTGCCATCATCGACGTAACCAACCGCTGCAACCTGCGGTGCCCGGTATGTTTCGCCAACGCCGCTGCCGCTGGCTACGTGTACGAACCATCGAAGCAGGAGGTTCGAGAAATGCTTGAGAACCTTCGAAGCAACGACCCCGTGCCCGCAACCGCGCTACAGTTCTCAGGAGGAGAGCCAACAA
>JAOUMI010000147.1 GCA_029881555.1 Candidatus Bathyarchaeota archaeon
TCCGCCCGCTTCATCATCTTCTTTCAGCCAGCAAAAAACCATCCAGACGGTCTCATATAAAGGTTAGCGGAAAACTATTTATTCGAAATCTCATCGTTCGGTGGACGTTCATAATATGGTCTCATCATTTTCTTAAAAGTTGAGCCACAATCATGGCGTGTGCCTTGTCGTAGGGTTCCAAGTGCACGACTTCCTCTATTTGAAAACCGCGGGCTTTTAAAGTGTCTATTTCTTGCTTATATACTTCAGACGGCTCCCTCGTAACATCAATGCTCTGAGCCTTTATGGCCAACATGATCCACCCGTCGTCCACCAGGAACAGGTCTGCGTTGTCCGCTAAAACCTTGGCTTGCTCAGGCTGGGCAATGTCACAGTAGATGTCGTCAACCTTCTCCACAAGCATTAGGTATCGCTCCGGTAGTCTAGCGTCTGCCAGTATGGGAGACATGTTTGGGCGGAACTCACAGACGTTGTTAACCAGCTCGCGGATGGCACGGGAAGCAAACTCCAAGCAGTACACGTGACCATTCTCTCCGACGATGTCGGAAACGTGGCTGGCTGTGGTTCCAGATGCAGCTCCCAGGTATAGAACTTTGTGGGTGGGTTGAATATGGACGGTTTTCAAGTTCCTCAGAATGGCGGCGGCGAGTTTGCTTCTAAAAGGGTCCCAGAGCCTGTACTCCACGCCGATACACCTAACCAGTCGCTCGCCGTAAACGTTCTTTTCCGGAGCATAGTTTTTGGTGGCTAGTCTCTTGGTTCCGTCCTCGAGTGTGATCCAATAGATTTCTGGAAACTTTGGATGTGCCTTAACCTTTACGGCCACGTTTCTTTCTCCTGTGCGGTCTTTTTATCCGAGGTCGCCTGAGTGGGGGCTCCTTGTACCTTTCCTGAATCTCTGCTATTCTCTTCTCAAGACTTACTTGTAGCTTATCTCCTGCGTACTTGCCGCTGAAGGCATCGATTCGAGCGGCTATGGCCAGCTTTCCAGCCAAAGCTCGAGCCACCTTCCCTCTCTGCCAACGCTTCGCCTCGTGAATGAGGGAGTGCTGGAAGATGATCCCATGCTTTGGAGAACGAGTTCCGGTTTTGAGCGCTCTGAACAAGGCTTTTTCAGCGCCCAACACTTGAATGGTGCTCGCCGGCATCTTAGCCATGTTGTTCAGCCCGCCAGCTAGAGCCATTAGCCTTGCCCCCAGCAACGAACCAGCCAGAGCGCGAATGTTGGGTGCAACATCGCACATTACTGAATCTAAGTAGCCTTCCAGCTTTTGCCTCGCATCGTAAAGGTTGAGCGTGTTTTTGCACACGACCTGTATCTGATCTACGTCTCCCTCGCCAAGCTCGGCTCCCATAGATAACTCAGCGACCTCAGCTATTCGCTCAGCTTTTCCTTTAGGCAGACCTTCCTTTACCAGTTTTTCCAAGGTAAAGTTTTCCCTTCCTCCCAAGTTGGCTACGAGGCGCGCGTACGTTTCATGTTTCTCTATTAGTCGGTCCAGCTCCGGGAACTGGAGGCCATACCATTCACGAACTCTGCTCATAAAAAGGTTTAATGTCTTGTCTAGGTCGTCAATCGTTTGGATCACTTGAACCACCACCAAGTCTCGCTTTTCAACAGCCTTCTTGACTCGCATCTTGGTGAACTCCATGGAGACCAGGTGAGTCCATTGGCGGAGCTCTGCCGTCTGTCTTGCAAATCCGGTTTCCAAGGCGAATTTGTCAAGGCTCCTTCGTAAAATTTCGCCCGCCTCTGAAGGCTTCGCCACGTCAACACTGATGTTCAGCTTTTCACTGGCGTTTCGAGCCATTTCCGAACTTTCAAACACAAAGGTCGTGTAGCCCTTAGCCTGCAAGTTCTCCACTAACATGGCTATTTCATCCACAACCTTTCCAGCCCCGATTTTTCCAAGCTTCTTCGCCGTTTTTCTAGGATCCTTGGGAAAGAAAACTTTATCAACAAGTTCGTTGGTTTCTCCGAAGCCGAAAACGCCCAATACACACTCAACTATGGTTGCTTTCATGTGGTTTCCCATCATCGAATTTTCTCAGCTTGTTCTGTACTAACATTTATCTTAGCTACTGAAATAACTTTACTGCAATAGGGGCGTATCTTAATGTCAAGTCGACTTGTTACAGAAATAGCTGGGTTGAAGCTCACGAATCCAACAATGCTCGCCGCTGGGATCCTCGGGTTGTCAGGGTCATTCTTGAGGAGAATTGCTGAGGCTGGCGCTGGCGCTGTTGTTACTAAATCTGTGGGGTTAAAACCGCGCATGGGCTATCCTAATCCTAGTGTGGTTCAGGTTGACTGCGGCTTGCTAAATGCCATGGGGCT
>JAOUMI010000148.1 GCA_029881555.1 Candidatus Bathyarchaeota archaeon
GCCACCGGCGTGTACGGTGGCATATCCACCGGTTACTGCGTCGGGTGTTGTTTTCGCTGTGTCTTCTGCTGGGTCAGTTGGGGACGCGACTTCCCTGAAAAGTTTGGTCGGTTTTACTCGCCCAAAGAGGCTTTCGGCAGATTGAGGGAGGCGGCTCACCGATACAGAGTTGGGAAACTGCGCATCTCTGGGGCGGAGCCTACCCTAGGCAAGAACCACCTTCTCAGCTTGCTGGAACACATAGAGAAGTCCGAATTTACCTCCTTCATTCTGGAAACGAACGGCATCCTTTTCGGCGTCGACAAGGACTACGTAAAAAGGATTTCGAAGTTCACCAAACCTCACGTCCGAGTTTCCATAAAAGCGGGAACACCCGAAACCTTCACAAAGAAAACGGGTGCGAAACCCGAAGCCTTCGAGATTCCTTTTCAAGCCATCAGAAACCTGTTGGACTACAATGTAAGTTTCCACGTCGCAGCCATGAGTGCGGACCCTCGCATAATGATGCCTAGAGAGCGGAAGAGTCTGATGCAAAAACTGACCGAGGTTGATCCAAGCTTGTTATTGAGCCTTGAAGAAGAGGTGATGGACCGTTATGAAACGACCTTGGCTAGATTGAAGTTTGCAGGCCTGAAGGTAGAGTGGCCCCTGCAACAGGTTTACACGCCGATCAAGAAACTTTTAAAGAGGAAAACGAGATAGGAGGCGATTCCCCTAGCGAGTTATCCATACCTTTTAACCAATTGCGCTTAGAGCTGCGAGAAAAGAAACAGTGGTTATGCTGTCTGCTAAAGAGCTTTCAATGGGAATCACGAAGTTATCCGGGTCCCAGCCCCTCCGATAGGTAAATATGGCCACAGCATAGGCGATAACGACCATCGCAGAAACGGCTAAGATGTTCGTCATCAAGAGTTGCGCCACGAATCCCGGAAGATTATTCAACGTGGTTATTCCTTGTGTAAAGGGTAATACGGAGTAGAGGGTAAACATCATCATCGATGCTCCCCATGCGCCGCCTATTCGTGTTGAATGTTGCTTAATTGAAGAAAAGGAAGGGCTCGTGACACCCAAGAAAAGCTTAGTTGTGGCGGTTGAGCCCACGATAGACCCCACGTCTCCTACAGTGTCAATTAATGCGGGATAAACGACGTACACCTCCGGTCTGCGACCTATAACTCCACTAATACTGTTAAGGAAAGACCCAGTAACGTTGACGATAAACGCCACCAACACGAGAGTGACGAAAAATTCCTTGATTGTTTTAACAAATTTGTCTTCTCTGCCATGTTTAGCTAAGACGTATGACACGACAAGCAGAAAAAGGAGGGCGGAAAAACCGATTAAATATCTCCCTAAAGGAATGAACAAAAAGAAAATGTTCAGTTCCAAGATGTAGCACACAGTAACAAGAATGTCAGCCACCGTGGACATTACTGGATATACGATAACGTCTGGATCTAAACCACGCCTAAAAGACACAACCGAAACTCCTATCGTTATTGGAGAGATAAATATTATTGACAAGCCCATGGTTGAGACAACCACAACGATTATGGAAACACAATCTACGATGCTGGCTCCCCAAAGGACAACGTTAAAGAGCGACGCCACCAACCCCACCACAACGCTGCTTTCAAGGGTCAGCGTGACAACCGCGTAAAACAATAGATAAAACTCCCTCGTGTTTTCGACGTAGCTCGGCTTCACCGTTCCCAGGTGTAGGCCCGTGCTAAGGCGACCGCTAAATAAGCCACCTATGGCTCCCCTAATACTTAAAATTCCAGGTAAAAGAGCTAGTGTCCATATGGGGGTCCGATCGAACACGCTAAAATATAGGACAATTAACGTTCCAGCTAGGATGCCACCGAGATTGAAGGACAGAGATAGTAAGGACTGACCCAAGCTTGCGATCAGCCCGGTTATTGAAGTTCGAACAGTCATCGCAACCACTTCCGTCCATTCGGTATCGCCTCATCTTTGAACGCTGCACCTTCGCTGTTAACCCGGAGCCTGCATACCAGCGGACTTGCCTGACGCCAACACACCCACTATGCAACTTTAATTTCCTCAACGGTGCATGAAGCTTATAAACAAAACTTTCTTAAAGGCATTTTGCTACCATTCTGGCTCATCTTTTTGAACATCCTTAATCTTCATCTTTTGAACAAGATTTTTAATACGGACACCGCCAAGAATACAACTGCCTTCGGAGCGACATCCAATTGAAAGCGGTTGTTTTAGCTGGAGGATTCGGAACGAGGCTGCGGCCGCTCAGTTGCACAAGGCCAAAGCTTCTTTTCCCGATCTGTAACAGGCCTCTACTAGA
>JAOUMI010000149.1 GCA_029881555.1 Candidatus Bathyarchaeota archaeon
CAGCTCGGCGAGACAAAGGAATTGTCCTCGTTCAGCATTGACGCTCGAGCTTTAGACGGAAAACTCAACATCGTAACTGGGAAGAAGGAAACCGGGAAGTCTCATCTCTCCAAGCTGCTGGTTTTGGGTCTCGTCGATTATGGAGCCCCTGTGGTGGTCCTAGACCTGAACGGCGAGTACACTCACTTGGGCTTCTCTTCAAATGGAGAAAAGAATGAGCACTTCAGTAAGGTTCAGGTGCTCACCCCAGGAGACAACCTCAAGATAACGCTCACTCAGATGAAGCTACGAGTTATGCTGAACATCCTTATCCATGCTCTTCACCTCCCAGGCACCTCCGCCCGAGAGTTTCGACGCATATGGCGATTTCTCCAAGAGCAAGACACCCTCAACCTGAAAGAGCTCGGTGAGACTATCAGAAACTGGAGATGCAATCAACACGTGCGGGACGCCCTCTTCTCCCGCTACTACAGCCTGTTAAACTCCGGTTTTTTCACTGACAACACGACCGAGGCGACCGATCTTGAAGAATACTTTTGCAGAATTCGGAACGGCGGGGCCCTGATCATAAACCTGCACGACACTTCTTTGGTGGATCGCCAGATCGCAGTGGAATACGTGCTCGGAAAGCTTGTTGAGCTTTTAACTCAGTGGAAGATAAAGGCTGTTTTTCTCTTTGCCGAGGAAGCGCATCTTTACCTCCGCGAAACTTACTGGGACGACATAGTCACTAGGATGAGGCACTTCGGGGTTTTCACCACTTTCGTGACGAATCAGCCTAACACCATACGGGAGAACATCTACCGCCAAGCTGACAATGTCTTCCTCTTCAACTTCACCAACGAACATGATCTGGAAACGGTGTCTCGAGCAGCTAAGGTGGACGCTGAAACGGTGAAGTCTGTCGCGCGAGATTTGCCGCCCCGCCGCTGTCTGGTTCTTGGGAGAGCTGTGAAGGATTTCCCTGTTGTTGTTAAGGTGAGGGCTCTTGACGTTCAAACGATGGGGGAGACGAGGCTCTTTTTCACCGACAAGAACTAAGCTCTTCTCAGTTCTTCTTGATGCCTTTTGAAGAAAGAACGAAAAGATTTTGTCAAGTTGTATTTTTCCACTTCATCTAGGGGAACCCATCTGGCGTCCAGCGCGTCGCTTGCGGGTTTTAGGGTTCCTCGTTTGAGCCGAGCTAGAAACTGAAGCAAAACGTAGTGGTATTGGAGACGCCCATCTTTGCTGGTTATGATGTTGTCAATAGCGTCCATGGGTGTTTCCAATGCTATTTCCACGTCTAAGCCGCACTCTTCCTTTACCTCTCGAACGATTGCGTCTCGAATCGTCTCCCCGAGTTCAACGGCTCCGCCTGGAATGCTCCATTTGCCTTTTGCTGGCTCCACTCCCCTCTTCACGAGGAGGAGCTTTCCTTGGTGCACGACGAGTGCTCCAACGCCCACAACCGGCCGTGTAGGAAATTCTCGCTTCAAACCTGCGCCTCCGGCCACGATGTTTCTATGGTTAAGACGTGCTCAACCGAATCGCCTCAACATACATGTATGTCAGTTATAATAGATTACATTATGCGTTGCGCGCGCACATTTAGCTTTTTAAAGCACTAGAGGAAAAATTTTTCAGATGAAATCCCCCCTTTTATTTTTAAGCCTCTAGAAGTATTTCTTGAATGAGGTGTGTGAGATCAGAAGCAAGGTCAGCAATGTAGGATACGTCAACAGGATCAGAGACAACCTCCTCGGCCTAAGAAGAAAAAAACTGCTGCCTCTGTACGAACACCTGAAATCCGCGAACTGCGTGGTCTGCGGCGGATCGGGTAGGTCACTGTGCTCCTTGAACGCTGCGATGAGCCAAATAGCAATGAGCCAGATAGGCTGGAGAAACAAGGTTGTGTTGACTCCGGACGATCCAGGCTTTCCTGGAAAAAACATGTACGATGCGGCAGCCGAGCTCGAAAGACGATACAAAAGGATCCTGCTCTTGATCAACTCTGGAAGCGGTGTTTCTGAAGATCCTAAAGCGATGGCGGAAGATTTGGCAAGATACATAGAAGACAAAAAAACGTCAAGGTTTTCCATGGGCCTCGTGACCTCTAACGTGAACACTCCGTTGGCCAAGATAGTCCGCGAAAACGGACATGTAGTTGAACTGAAAGGGCGAGGAAAATCGAAGCCCTCCTTGGAATACAGCGAGATTGGCATCATGGGCGACATGTTCGAGCTAGGAAGCCTGCTCCTTCTATGCATGATGACCGAAGCGATCTCTCGAAACCTGCAGGTAGACGGGATGTTTCAACTCTGCGAGGAAGAATTCGCCAAGCTA
>JAOUMI010000021.1 GCA_029881555.1 Candidatus Bathyarchaeota archaeon
GTCATACAGTATGATGGGGTGGAGGTTGCCGTCTCCAACGTGGCCAAACGTGGGGATCAAGAGGTTGTGTTTTTGGGCAATCTGTTCGATTCTCATCAGCATCTCGGGAATCCGGCTTGTTGGAACAGTAGCGTCCTCGTGCAAGCTGGAAGGCTTTAGGGTGGCTAAGGCTGGACCAGAAGATTTCCTTGCCCGCCAGAGCCTGTCGCTCTCCTCTTTGGTTTCAGAGAGGTCGATCCTCGTGGCTTTTTCCCTCTCGCAGAGCTTGCGCGCCTGTCGCATCCTTCTCTTCACTTCTCCGAGGGATGAGCCGTCAAACTCAAAGATTGCTAGGGCAGCGCACTCGGGGAACTTCATGTTCATGTACTTGGACACCGCCTCCACTGTGCGTCTGTCCATAAGCTCGGCGGCGGAAGGAATCAAGTCACTGGTCATCACGTGGAAAATCGCTTTTCCAGCGCTTTCGAGAGAGTCGAAGTAGGCGGTCATCACGAGTCTGTACTGCGGCAGAGGAAAAATTCTGAGCCGAACCCTTGTGATTACGCCTAAGGTTCCCTCAGAGCCTATGAAAAGGCGGGTGAGGTCATAACCCGAAACGCACTTCCTTGTCTTTGCGCCAGTCTCTATGACCTCCCCGTTGGGCAAGACAACCTGCAGGCCGAGAGCCCAGTCTCGGAAGGTTCCATACTTGACGGCTCGAACGCCCCCCGAGCACTCGGCCACGCAGCCCCCAATGGTGCAAGCTTCTCCAGAGGCGGGGTCTGGAGGAAGAAACAGTTTGTAGAGAGCCAAGGCGTTGTTGAGGTCCTGCCACACCACGCCACACTCTACCAAAACCTGTAGGTTGGCAATGTCGATCTCCAAGATATTCTTCATTCTGGTCAGAACCAGAAGAATTCCTCCCCTTGCGGGAACTGGTCCTCCGCTGAGGCACGTTCCAGCGCCCCTAGGAGTTAACGGAACCCTGAGTTCGTTCGCCAACTTCACGATTTCGCTTACCTGACGTGTCTCGCTGGGCCAGACCACAACGTCGGGCATGCCCACATTCTCCGAAGCGTCCCGAGAGTAGCACAGCAAGTCGACATGTTCAGTGGAGATGTTTTCCGCGCCCACAATCTGCTCTAGGCGCCTCGTAAGTAGTGACTCGCTCACGAATGGCGTCCTCCAACTTTGATCATCTTACATTTGGGTTCTGCGATAAAAGTGTTTCAAGGAAACTTTAATTTCGGTTCTCCATTGAATTCGAAGTTCATCCATGTGACAACGACAAAATTTTAATTTTCGTTTTTCCTTGTGGGTTTTCAGAAGATGCCGAAGCGGAAGCGGAAGAAACCTTTTTTCGACTTCTTTGGTTTTGACGAGGAAGATTTCCTGTTTGGAAGAGAACCTGTCGAGGGCGATTCTGGGTACTCCATTTCCGTGACGTATGGCGAGAGCGGTAAGCCCGTGGTTCATGTTAAGACTCATGGAGACGTGGACGTAGCGGAGTTGCGTAGAGACATTGAGCAGCGTTATCCTGGAGCTAGGATTGAGGGGTTGGAGAAAAAACCATTGATTAGAATAGTTGGTGAGGAAAAAGAAGAAAAGGAAAGGAAAAACAAAGGAAAAGAAAAGCAAGACTAATGGTGAGGCTGAGAAAAAGTCGCTGACAAGAGTGGTTGAGTAAGATAAAACATGAGATTTTCGCCCAAAAATTGACAAATAGATTTGAGATTAATACTTGATGAATAACTCCCTTTTATAGTTGACTTATATATTGTATATACTACATCAGATTAAAACCGGCGATCAATAGCCCGCCTTTAGAGAACAGAAGTGAAAAACTCTCAGGGACTTCCTATTCAAAGTTTAAATATTCTCACTTTCACACTTCTTTTGGTGCAACTTAAGGCTTGGGAAAAAAGAGGGAGAAAAAACGACTGTACACCCCTATCCGTTAGAACCTAGGAGGCCGGAGAGACCCGAAGAAGGGAGGTGGCCTTCTCCGATTCCACTGCCCCGTTTCAGTACCGAGGACGTTGGCCGTTTACTTAAGCAAATACTAGACAGACTAGACGCTGTGGAGAAGCGACTGGAAAGAATAGAAAAACTGCTGACAGCACAGAAGCCGTAAACGTCGCGAGAAAACTTTCTAAAATAAGGAAATCCGCCTCTTTCGAACGCGTCTTCCCGTGATAGGTATGTGCTGACCGCATTTTGGACATTTCTTGCTGTCGGTGATATTGTAGTGAGCTATTGTGTAGCCAAGCCGTTTGATGAGAGGTTCTCCGCAGTTGGGGCAGTAAGTGTTTTCGTAACCGTGACCTCGAACGTTTCCAAGGTACGGATACGAAACTCCGGCTTTCTTCGCCATCTCGTACGCTGTTTCTAGCGTTTCAACCCTTGTGGGCGGGTTGTAAAACTTGTAGGCGGGATAGTACCGGGTGAAGTGGAGAGGAGTTTCGGGGCCCACCTCCTTCAGGTGTTTCTCTATCACCCACCGTAGGCACTCCGCGTCATCGTTTACGTCCGTGACGACTAGATTCACAATCTCCACGTGCAAACCCATGTTCTTGGCTTCTCGGGTGTTCCTCCAAACCTTCTCCACGTCTGCCCCGCCGCAGTATTTTTTGTAGGTCTCCGCGTCTCCCTTCACGTCTATCTTAAGACCGTCCATGCCAGATTCTCTCAGCAGTCTCAATGCTTCCAGCGTCATGTAGCCGTTAGATACGTAACAGCAGTACAGCCCCTTTTCACGGCTCATCTCGAAAACTGGCGCCACCCAGTCCGTTAGGATTGTTGGTTCCTGAAAGCTGACGCACAGACCGTCGTCGTTACCATGTAGAGCCGTCTCTACGATCTTTTCGGGAGGGTAATAGCTGGAGCTGGCAGGGTCTGGTTTGGTCTTGGAGAGGTGGTGGTTTTGACACCAAATGCAGTCGAAGTTGCAGGACCAGGTGGAAAATGTGAGGGCTGTGGAGCCCGGCCAGTAGTGGAAGAAAGGCTTGACCTCGATGGGTCTGCTTTCAAGAGCGCTGAGATCTCCATAAACGAGCGTGTAAAGCTTACCCTCTATATTCACTCTAGTCTTGCAGAAGCCCTTCTCGTTGAGAGAAATCAAGCATCTTCTCTCGCACAAGCCACATCTAACCTTGTCATCCGAAAGCTTCTCGTACAGCAAGGCTTCCCGAACCGTGGGAAATCGCAGCAATTCCCGCATTTCAGCACTTCGAATAGAAAAAAAGGAAGGGAGGTTACATTAACCTTTTCAGAATAATTGGGCTTCTTACCTAGTCATGGCTTTCCTGAACACTGGCAACGCGATTAAGGTCATGACGGCCCCAAATCCTATCAGCACGGTCACTTCAAGGCTTATCGCAGATAGATCTGCTCCAAGTACCATAACCTTCCTCAAAGCTGTGGATACATAGGTCAGTGGGAGAAATTTTGAGATACCCTGCATGTACCATGGCATCTGCTGTATCGGGAAGAACACGCCGCTAAGGAACAGCATGGGAAACATCAACGTCATCATCACCATCATAGCTGTCTCTTGGTCCTTCGCAAAGGACGTTATCACAACACCCAAACCTACGAAGCTGAAAACTCCCAAAAAAAGCAATGCAAAGATTAACAGGATGTTCCCGTGAATAACGACGCCGAACAGCGCTATAGCCAATATGAGTATAAGAATCCCTTGGAGCAAACCTCTAACCGTCTGGGCAAAGGTTTTTCCAAGTATTATGCCAAGCCTTCTGATAGGCGCCACCATCATCCCATCTAAAGTGCCAATTTCCCTTTCATGCGAAATGGCGGCGGGGAGTCCTGTCATCACGCTCATCATCACCGTCATAGCCATCAAACCAGGCGCCATAAAGTCGAAGTAGTTGAACGTACCGGGGATGGCTCCTTTCGTTTCAACATGATAGGGTTTCACAACCGCCAGTGAGTTAGTTGCATTAACTCCTGGAAACGTTTCAACGTTCTTTTGAGCAAGCCATGTACCCATTTGGTCAAACACTGCCTTCAAGCCTGTCTGCAACGCAATTGATAGTTGAGGATTTGACTGGTCAGTTATAATTATGATGCTTCCTTGCTCGCCAGTCATAAGGTTTAAGGTGAAGTTTCTAGTTATTACTATGCCTCCTTCGACATCACCCCTCTGAATCATGTTCCTCACCTCATCGAAGCTTGAAGCGTTAGTTAGGACCATCATTTCTGTGCTGTTGTTTATCTCCTCTAGAACATTGATGAATATGCTGCTCGCACTGTAGTTGCCATATCCCTCGTCCTCGTTAGCTAGAGCGATAGATATGTTGCTCATGGATGTGTTGGAGGGAAATATGAAACCTGCCATGGCCATCATAAATATCGGCATGAGCACAAGCATGGCTAAAGCCATTCTGTTCCTGAAAAGCTCCATTAGATCCTTCCAAGCAATTATAAAAATGTGAGAGATCACGTTTTTAACGCCCATTTCACCTCACCCTCGGTTTCGCCATGTGATGCCTATGCATCTTTATCTTCTGATCTGCCTTGTCTCTTACCTCATGGCCAGTGATTTGTAGGAAAACATCCTCAAGGGTTGGTTCAAGGTTTTTTACAGAAATTATCTTCCTCTTATTAGCTCTAATAGCGTCGATTATGGTGTCGAATGCATCGTCGCCGTTAGCGTTGACCTTAATGCACGTTGAGTTATTCTGAGAAACAGAGCTCACACACTTTAGAGATCGTATCGAGTGAATCATATCAGTAGTGAGGTTCGGAATCTCCAGTTCCAAAATGGTTGAATCAGCCCCAGAAACAAGCTTTTTCAGGTTGGTTGACGTATCAAGCGCGACGATTTTCCCATAATCTATGATGCCTATGCGGTCGCAGAGCATATCAGCCTCAACCATTATATGTGTTGTGAGAATGATAGTCACCTTATTCTCACGATTGATTTTTCTAATGAACTCCCTTATTTCAACTGAGGATTGAGGATCTAAACCCAGTGTGGGCTCATCTAGGAACAAAACCTCTGGCATGTTAAGCATAGCCCTTATCACGTTCATCCTCTGCCTCATACCCGTTGAGAACGTACCCACTTGGGAGTTTTTCCACTTAGTTAATTTAACCAGTCTAAGTAGCTCATCGATCTTCTTGTTGAGCAGTTCACCCGGAATGTTATAGAGCCTTCCGAAGAACCACAGATTTTCCTTGGCCGTTAATCGGTCGTACAGAATTATCTTTTCGGAGACTAGGCCGATAAGCTCTCTTACCTTCCCGTCCTCCTTCACTACGTCATAGCCACCAACCGATGCTGTTCCCTCTGTAGGTCTTGTTAGTGTGGAGAGCATTCTTATTATCGTAGTTTTACCTGCGCCATTAGGTCCAAGCAAACCGAATATCTCGCCTTCCCTTACAGAAAAAGACACGTGGTCGACGGCTGCGAGAGTTCCGAAGCGCTTGGTGAGGTTGTTGACTTCAATGGCATGCATGTTCCTTGGCTCTCCTTCATTTGAGCTTTGACTTCTAACTCCTATTAGTCTTTTAATTTCTTCGCTATTGCATTCAATTTTTCAGCAGCTTGTTCGATAACTTCTTTGGTTTCGGTGGCGACTTCTTCTGAGTATTTTTCACGTAGGCTGTCCAAAATGTTCCAACCAGCTATCACCAGCCTTTTTCCTGCTTCGACCAGTTCGCGTGTCTTTTCAGGGTAGAAGTTGAACCATGGGAGTCCAGGGAAGGGAGGCATGAGAAATCCGAATCTTTCGCGAAGTTCTTCTTTTCTCTTAATATGCTCCTGAAAAAACGCTTTGCCTTGATCAGTAAGGGTGTAGCGTTTGATCCCCGCTTCTTGTTCGGGAATCTCTTGGGCATATCCCTTGTCCTGTAGCCACGCTATGAGGGGATAGATGGAGCCTGGACTTGGTTTCCAACGTCCATCGGTTCGTTTCTCAATTTCATTCATAATTTCTGAGCCTGACATGGGCTTTTCGTTTAGCAGTCTCAACACGTAATATCTTAGGAAGCCCTTTGGAACAGACGCCATATGTCTCATCCAATGCTTGAATGGATGTGGATGCAAGATTTATCACCATTGATATCGCATGTGATATCAACTGTGACTTATAAACTTTATTGACGCCAAATTCGTCTCAAAATCAGCTTTTATGGAATAATTCTAATTCAGACGGTTTTGAAATGTTCCCATCCCCGGGCGTCTATGAGAACGGTTTTTCCTTCCGTTTTAAGAAGCAATTTTTTCTCCTTGGTGACAACTCCGATTTTGATCAGGGAAGCACCAACATGCTCTACAGCTTTCTTTGCCTTCTCCCACAGCCTCGACTTGATTGTGACGAGGAGCTCGTATTCTTCTCCGCCATACATGCACAGTTCTATGAGGTCGAGATGGTGGATTTCTGCGAATTGTTTAGCTTCTTGAGCAGCCGGGAGGTTGTCGATAAGGAATCCCACGTTGCTGGCCCTTGAGATTTCGTGGAGGCTCCAAGCGAGTCCGTCGCTTGAGTCTATGGATGAGGTTGCGGCTCTGGTTTGGGCTAGCGCCAAGCCCTCCTTGAGTCGTGCTTGGGGCATGTAGACAGCGCGAACAAGCTTTGTCCTCAGTTTTGGAGGAGCGAAGAGATGTTCAAGCAGAATCTTTAGGCCAGAGGATGTTTTGCCGAAAAGTCCTGTGACCGCTACGATGTCGCCGGGTTTTGCTCCGCTTCGCCTCATGAGATGACGTTTTTCGCAGATTCCGAACGCGGTGCAGCTGATGACTAGGTCGGATGCTTCGTTGGTGTCTCCTCCCAGAAGGTAAGCGTTGTATTCGCGGGCTCCCTCGTTCAGTCCGCTGCCGATCTGTTGAATGTCCTTCTTGGTGAGGTTTCGGGGGACGCCGATAGATGCGAGTAGGGCGAGGGGCTGCACTCCCTTGGTTGCTAGGTCGCTTATGTTCATAACCACGGCTTTGCGGGCGGCTTGGCGGAGAGTCATGTGTGGCGGAACGTCGGTCTTTCCAACTAGCATGTCAGTTTTTATGACGGCAAGTTTTCCGTTTCCGATGTCTACGGCTGAGACGTCGTCTCCGAACGGAACCGGCATGTTGGGCATCTGGTCTAGGCAGTTTAGAATGAGGTTGATTATTTTTCTTTCACCTAGTTCTTCAGCTGTGCTCAAAGTGAGAAGCCTCGCTGAATGGTATTGTGTCCGAATGTCTTAAAAATGTGCTTTTCCTTCAGTTGGTTGAGGAGCCCCGGTGGCTCAGCTGGTAGAGCAGTAGATTCCGAAGGGAAGCTGAACCTCGTAAGCGATCTTGCCGTGTCAGCTACGGGTCGCGGGTTCGAATCCCGCCCGGGGCTTCCAAAATCAATTGTGTTAAAGCTTTGCTCAATATTGCAAAAGAGTTACATTTAAAAATAGGCTAACGTGTCTAAAACAAAGACCTAAGGTGGCAACTTAATGCGGAAAATCCCTGTGGCGATGGCAACCCAGCATGCAGATTCAGCTACTAGGCACGTCCTAATCCAAGAAGAGCCTGATGAAGCCATTTCATGCTTCAAAAGGAAGGACGGGTTCGGTTGCGACGAGTACCTAGTGGACTACATGGGCAAACTCACACCTTATCATCAAGTTGGACACATAATCCGTAAAATCCGTCAAGAAACCAGTTTCACTCCTGGACGCGATGTTTTCGTCACCCCAAGAATGGTCAGCTCCTTTCAGGAGGAGCCTTTTAGACAGTTAATGACTGTTCTGGCCATAATAGAGGGTATTCGCCATTGTATGCAGCATTTTAAGGAGCAAGGCATAATTGAGGTTGTTCAAGTAGGCACCGCCACAACCGAAAAGTTGAGGATGTGTAAGGAGCGGTGCGAAAGTCTGTTGGCTCTCGTGGGTAAGCATCTGCACATGTCTACCAAAGGCATGGAACTTCGTATTATTCCTCTCTTTGGGGGAATCGCGGAGCAGCTCTCCATCCAAAAAATACTCCCCCTTTTCATTAAAGACGTAAACGTAAAAGACTATGCAAGAGTGTTCATCGGAAAGTCTGAACCTTCTCTTTTATACGGTCATCCAGCTTCAGTGTTGTCTTGTAAGATAGCGATTTCGAGCTGTTGTAAGGTCGAGGCTTCAAGCGGTATAGAGGTTCACCCGATATTTGGCGGAGGAGCCCTCCCTTTCAGAGGTCACGTAACCTTAGAAAATGCAAGTAACTTTCTGGAAGAATACCGGGGTGTTCACACATACACCATACAATCCGGCATGAGGTACGATCACGGACTCGACAAAACGCGGGCGTTGGTCAAGGAGATTAAGAAGGCTGTTAAAAAAGAACCCCTCGATTTTGACCCTGATCAGCTTGCTAAGATCGAGCAAATGGTGTTTATATTCGCCAAAAATTACTTGGTTGAGCTGTCTGAGATAGCTGAAAAGATTCTCACGATGGTTGACTACATGCCTGACCAGCGGGATCGTCTGCTTAACGTGGAGGAGGTTGCCTACTACCGCGAACTTCGAAATGCGGAAAGCATCTTGAAGTTATGTCCCGACAAGGAAGTCAAAAGGAGCATATTAAGATGCACGTCGACAACTTTTCGTAAGCCTCCGAGATGGATGAAATTCGTGGCAGCTACCTACACTTGTGGTTTGCCTCCCGAGTTCATCGGCGCAGGTAGCGCTCTGAACGAGATTAAGGGTACCATGGGAGAGGAATGGGTTGAAGCCTTTCTGACAAACATATATCCATCCTTTAAAGCCGACATTAAATTCGCCTCCAGATTCCTAGACAAGAGTCTCAAAAATAATATGCTATTGACGCGTAGACTAGCGAGGAGCATCGAGGCATTAGAATCATTCGTTGAATTGGCGCAGCCGGACAACAGCTACATAATCCTCAGCCGAGTGGCAACCACTTACT
>JAOUMI010000022.1 GCA_029881555.1 Candidatus Bathyarchaeota archaeon
GGATATCGACTTATTATTGACTAAATTGAGGGGTGGAGCGGATAAAGCTACGGAGGAAAAGCTGAACGCCCTCAAGGATAGGTTAATTCAGCTTCGTAAACAAAACCTCGTAAAGATAAACCACAGCGTCATGGAGCTTGTGTGCGCTAAACAGCTCATATTAAAGGGCTATGAAGTAGATGTCGAGCGCCCCGTAAACGGGGGTTTAACCTGCGACCTGTGTGGCGTGAAGGGTTATGGAACACTCGTTGTAGAGGTTGAGACAGGCTTCGTTCCTCCGGAGCACGCGTTGGATCCAATAACCTACTGTAAAGCACGGATAGCCAGCAAGATAGCTCGATACAGCAACTATGCAGACAAGTTTGGGCTTGGAACACCACCTCACTATATTATGCAGTTCCCTCCATCCTTTACCAAGGCTCCCCGACATAGAAGCTTAAAAGAGCTTGAGGAGATTAAGCGCCTCTGTGACCTTTATTATAAGAACCCGCCTGTAAGCCTCGCTGAGATAAGGAACGCACGCCTACACTCAATCTGCATCATTGATGTGGAGACATCAACTACACGCGAAATGGACCCGAGCTCATATTCGGATAACACTATATTTTGGAGATACTAACCCTCAGGCGAAACATTTGCATTCTCTCTTTTGCTTTGCTCTTCGTCCTCCTACTTGCGCATAGGTGGGGTTTTTTACAGAGGGTACTTACATAAATCAGCACGTTGAGGCAGAGCTTTAAAGTGAAGTGATGAGGTTTATGAATACAGTTAAATTTGCTATTGTACGACCTGTACCCGCTTCATATAATCGTTGCGTAAGAACAAACGTTGAAAGAATAAATGTTGCTCTTGCAAAGAGACAACATGCAGAATATTGCAAGACTCTGCAGAAGCTTGGACTGGAACTTATCTGGATAGAAGGTGACGACACTCTTCCCGATAGCTGCTTTGTAGAGGACACAGCTGTAATATTCGACGAAAAGGCAGTAATCTGCAACATGAGCATAAGATCGCGAGCTAGCGAAGTAGTTGAAGTCGCTAAGGTCCTAGAAGAACTAAAAGAGACGTATTACATCAAGCCGCCAGCAATTATTGATGGTGGGGACGTTCTCAAGATTGAAAATAGAGTTTTTGTAGGACTCTTCCAGCGAACTAATTTAGAAGCCATACGTCAACTTAGAAACATTCTGGAAAACAGCAACTTCGAGATATTTCCAGTGAAGGTTCATTACTTGCTTCACCTAAAGTCTGCATGCACCTACCTTGGAAATGACTATGTCATTGTTTCAAAGGGACACTTTGACATAGATGTTCTGGGAGACGTAAGGAAGATTGTGGTCCCGCGAGGCGAGGAGTACGCCGCAGATTGCCTTGCCTTAAAAGAAACAGTTCTGATGGCCAAAGGCTATCCACAGACGAAGAAACTCATAGAAAAAGAAGGTTTTTTCGTCAAAGAATTAGAGATTTCAGAATTTCATAAAGGAGAAGGCGCACTGACATGCTTGTCAATAATGTGGTAATGCACGTGCAAACATACTTATCAAATAACTTGCGAATGTCTTATGAATGAGTTAATAGTTTGTTTGTGTCTTGACGGTAGGAGGTGTTTTGCTATGAATTGGCTTAAAATATCTGGGATTAGCGGCATAATCGTGCCTCCTATTGCGTTTACATTGATACTGCTTGCGATAGCATACTCTCCGAATTTCAGCTGGACAGAAAACGCCCTAAGTGATCTAGGCGTCCAGGAAGGAGTTACCTCTATTCTGTTCAACAACGGTCTCATATTTAGTGGCGTTCTTGCTATACTTTTCGCGACTGGGCTGTTCATTTTTCTCCAGGAGAATCTATTG
Source organism: Candidatus Bathyarchaeota archaeon (assembly GCA_029881555.1). Lineage (GTDB taxonomy): Archaea > Thermoproteota > Bathyarchaeia > Bathyarchaeales > Bathyarchaeaceae. Next base: position 1,854 of record JAOUMI010000022.1, read on the forward strand.
GGCAGAATCGGTGCCTTTGTTTTTGTTATTGACGCGTTTGCCTTGACTGCGATAGGGGTTTTCCCAGAGAACGTTGAACCCGTACACTTTTACGCTTCGGTGACTTTCTTCGCACTCTTTCCAATATCGATGTTTTTTCTCGGCGCCGCTTTCTTGCGGATGTCCAAGATGAAATTGGGATTCTTCGCGTTCATAGTCGCCATAGTTGCAGCAGTTGTCTGGGCTATTCCATTCGGCAAAGGCGTTGCTATTCCCGAAGCCCTTTCCGTCCTTTCAGCATCAGCGTGGTCCATAGTTTTGGGCTTTAAAATGCTGAAGGAAGGCAAAGGGTGACCATTGAAACCTCTGCAGCCTCTTTTTTTCTTTAGTCTCTCTGTGGAGAGTTTCAATAACAAGCAATCGCCTGGTATATCGTACGCCCCAAACCAGCCCTACACCTGCTCAGTCAGTGCTTGCTTAAGCTTAGAAACGAAACCTTCCTCATCCTCTGCTATCCGCTTCTTTACTTCTCTCCAAGTGGCTGGACAATTCTTGTACTCAACACCAACAATTTCATGAACAATCCTATCAATTACTCGCTTGTTTTCACTCGTAACCTCTATTCCCGCCTTCTTGAAAACATGTTGAATATGCCTGAAATAGCAAGTCACCACAAACAGTCTCAAGACGTAAATGGACTTCTAAGTTTATAAATTCTAAGCGAAAGAACTGAGAAAATCACAAAACCTGCACGCAAAGGTGTAGGTGTAATCTCTCGGTCAAACCTCGCTTTCGCGCCGTCGCTTGCTTCAACAAACTTTTATACCTTTGAAAGCGTCAAGTCTTTCTTGGCGGGTCTTAGGCGGGGGGCTAGGGGTCCCTTGAGAAGCTTACGCTTCGACCGTAAACCCTCTATACGACGGGCTAACAGCCTAGGTGAGGCGTCAAAGATCGTCAAGTTCCTCTAGCTCTCTAACCATGAGTATCCGTTCCTTGGGGCTGGCGGTCGTGGAGCGGCTTTCGTAGGGAAGCCGTGGACCGCGTTTGCCAGGCAAACCTAGCCAGGCCCGGGAGGGAGCAACCTAAGCTTGAACGTTCAGCGCTCAGGGGAGTGCGGGTATGAGCAAAGAGGTTAGAGGGCTCGGCGAAAACTGGGCGTCCAGCCTCGGTGACCCGCCGCCTATAAAACAGACAGCTTCTCCAGCATCTGACAAGGCTTGCAGAGTTCTCCGACAGTGGGTTCCCCACATCTCTTGCAATCCTGTAATTTCGCCTCTTCTACCATTGCTTCCAGCGCTGGTCTGACCCTTTCCATCGACTTAAAGATGGCGAATTTTGTCCCTGCATGTTTTTTCTCCATCCTGTTCAGCATGGTTCGTATGTCGTTTCTCAGCGCGGTTCTAGCGTACGGACACGGAATGCCCTGAAACTCGATTTTCTTCAGGTACGCGTAGAATGCAATTTCTCTCTCAGGAACCATGCAGAAGGGCTTTACGCGTTGTATCAGCTTGGGGTGAACCATCGCCAATACGGGCTTCACACGGGCTATTCGCAGGGCATCGCCGTGAAGGATGTTCAAAATCATGGTTTGAGTTTCATCGTCTAGGTTGTGGCCTGTAGCGAGCTTATCCACACCCGCCTCTCGAGCCGCAGTGTTCAAAGCTCGCCTCCTCAGCACCCCGCAGTAGGAGCAGGGCGTCAACTCCTTTTCACTCCTTTCTAGAATCATACTTACAAGTTCGTCCAGCTTGTACCCGTACCTCTCCTTAAACGAGGTTACAATGTGCTCCACGCCCAGCTTTCTACAGTTTTTCACAGCGAACTTCAACGCCTCATCCCGGTAGCTCCTTATACCCTCGTCAACCGTGACCGCGCAAAGCGTTGCCTCTGGAAACGCCTTTTCAATCTTGCTTAGTATGTGGAGAAGAGTTATGCTGTCTTTTCCACCTGAAACAGCCACCATGATCTTGTCGTTGGGTTGAAACATCTCATACCTAGAAATAGTTGCCCTAACCTTGTTTTCTATGGACTTGTGGAAACATCGTCTACAGAGTTTCTCTCCCGAATAGGGGCGCATAAAAACGGCTTCTCCCCTCTCGCACAGCGTGCAAGTCGACATTTTTTCTGGTTCCCTTTGCGTTTCGGTAAGGAAATCAACTAATAATACCTTTGTGTAGTTTTTTGTGGAGGGAGAAAAGTGTCGTCCTATATCGTCGTCTTCATGACAGCCTCAGACAAGAAAGAGGCATCAAAAATTGTTCGCAGTTTACTCAATGAGAGGCTGATTGCCTGCGCCAACATTGTTGGTCCAGTTTCTTCCCTCTTTTGGTGGGAAGGGAAAATCGACGAGGCAAGCGAGTTTTTAGTCATCATGAAGTCAAGAAGGGACCTCTTCAAGAAGCTTTCAGAAAAGGTGAAGGAAACCCACAGCTATGAGGTGCCGGAGATCCTTGAGCTTCCTATAACAGAAGGTTTACCGTCCTACCTAGAATGGATGAGCGCCTCCCTTCACGGTGAGGATGATGGCTAAGAAACCGATGACCCGCGCCGAACGTGTAGAAGTTATTTACAACGAGAAACACTGGGAAATGCTGAGGGAACTAAGGTCTAAAACAATTCAGATAATGGAGGTTCTGGATCGTTCCCACATACCATCCATTGTTCACGGGAGCATCGCTCGAGGCGACATCTCCGAGAAGAGTGACATCGACGTTTTTCTACCAGATCCACCCTCTTCCTTCACCATAGAAACAGCCCTCGAACGCGCCCACATCCCTGCCAATCGGCGGATCGTCGTGCAAGCGACACCCTTCTACGCGGTCAAAGGGTACATCGAGCTCGATGAGCAACGGTGTGTTTCCTTTCCCCTTGTGAAACTTCGCCATGTGGAGAGAGACTTCTACAGGTTCAGCGGAGAAGCGTCCCTGCCAACACTTAAGAAGGATACACGCGTGTCGGGCGTGGACAAGAGGCTGATGTTGATTGAACCCACATTGAGAGGTCACACTGAAAGCAGCATTGTAGGTCGCGAGGAAACGGTTGCCCACATCCTAGGGGTTTCCCTCAACACCGTGCTAGATCGAGTTCACGCTCTGCTGCGCCGTGACGAGGTTGGCAGAACCGGAGTCTTCATCGAGAGGGAGCTTTCACCCGACGAAACCTTTGAGATGGTTCTGAAGAAACTCGCTGATCAGAATCCTGCGGTCCGTAGACGCCTGAAACTCTACGGAAAATAATTGACATCCAGAAGCCTGGCGTTTTGGCCCGATGTTAAGTTTAGCCGAGTGGAAAACGGAGAAGTGCTGCGACGCCTCCGAGTGCGAGCAGTTTCGCGCCTGCCTCGTGTTCAGTGCTGATAACAATGATTTGTCCGCCTCTTTCTTCGATTTCCCTCATGAGCTTTTCCAGTGTTGTTCTTTTTTCGTCGGTTGTTTCCCTCAACGTAACGTCTGCCAAGAGAAGTTTTTCAACCGCGCCGAACGAGCTCGCCTTTTCCACTTCGGTGAGTCCGTAGGTTACGTCTAGTCTTCCTTTACCCAGTCGTTCAAGGACTTCTTCCATAACTTTCGTTTCCTGAGCTATTCGCACATGTCTCAACGCCTTGAATAAAACTCCGGAGCGCAGTGCTTCATGTATTCCAGCCAAGCCGCTGCTGTTCACGCCTTTCACGTCGATGACAGCGCTCGCGATGTCTGAGGCCTCTCTGTTTATGTACTTGACGAAATCGTTCTTTACAAATCCTGGACCTATGACCACTACTGGACTGCGGCTGTTCTTCCAGGTCTCTCTGAGGGACTGTAGGGCTTTTTTGAGGAATTCTCGCTTTGCCTTTGTCCTTTTTTCCGCTTCCAGTTTTCCCGGAAGCCTTGTTCTCTCCTCTACCCTTGCGTCGATGCCGTATTGCCTTAGGACGGCCACGCAGTATTCTTCGTCGTCCATGGATAGTACGGTGATGGGCGTCACTGTGACTCTGCTGGCTCTCTTAAGCCGATCAACGTGGTGCTTCGGCCACCTAGATTTTACGATGGTTATCGGCTTGTTCACGATCACGTTGATGGTGTGATGGGATCCTTTCACGTTTATTTCCTCAGGCGCTTCGCAAACGATTCCGTGTACTCTCAGTCGGTTTAAGGTTCTGTCCCAGAGCACTTTCTCCACTTTTATGCCAAGAAAAACTGAGAATCTCTTACCTTTTTTAGGGCGGGCGTAGCGCTCATCAGCCCTCACTACTCGGGTGGTCCGTGCGTACACTTCGTCACTGGACACCACAATGTTATATAGGTGCCAAAGATCGTCTAGCGTCTCTGGGACTACCACAACTTTGCCGTGCTTAAGGTCCCTTCGTAAGATTTTCAACTACATTCACCTTTCAAATGCTTCTTTTTCGATCGATCAGTCTCGATCGAATCTCAGTGACCGTTGTGTTCACCTATATCCCTTAGTGCCTATAGAAAAGACTCTGAAATAAGATTTGTAGTCGCGCGCGTGTTTTTTGGATGTTGTTTTAGGGTGTGGAGATGAGTAAACCGTGCCTAGCATGGAGTTGTCCCTCGCAAAAACTCTCATTCTAAATTTATTAAGGACATCGCATATCTTATGCTCAAATGGTGATAGCCTATGTCGCCCCAGTCAATCATAGCGGTGTCAAACCTCACAAAATTCTACGGAGACTTCAAGGCCCTAGACTCGGTGTCCTTCGGGGTGAAAAAAGGATGGGTCTACGGCTATCTAGGACCAAACGGAGCAGGGAAAACCACCACTATAAGAACCATGCTAGGCTTGCTCAGACCAGACCAAGGTGAAGTTCAAATAGACGACGTCAACCCAACCAGAGACCCAGTTCATGCTCTTCAAAAGGTAGGATACGCCCCAGAACTGCCAACTCTACAAACTTTCTTCAGCGGAGAACAGTTGATGGATTTCACGGGGAAGATGTTTGGGTTGGATAAGCTGACTAGGAAGGAAAAGATCAATCAGCTCATAGACCTTGTGGGTCTGAAAGAATGGGGAAATAAGAAGATTGGAAAGTACAGCAAGGGGATGGTTCAGAGACTATCGGTAGCCTTGGCCCTCATCAATGATCCCTTGGTCCTCATTATGGACGAACCTACAATAGGTATGGACCCAGAAGCCACAGCCCACTTCAGAAACCTCTTCACGAACCTTTCAAAACAAGGAAAAACAGTCTTCATATCGTCCCACCTGTTAGACGAAGTTCAACGAATCTGCACCCACGTAGGAATGATCAATAAGGGGAAAATGGTCTTCGACGGCCCAATAACGCAAGTCTTAGAAGCCTTCACTCGCAAATGGGTTGTAGAAGCAGAACTGGAAGAAGTAACAAAAAGTATGATCTCAGGCCTCGAAAAACTTGACTACGTGGAAGACGTAGAGGTGGAAGGAAACAAACTGCGAATAGGACTGAAGGAGAAAAAGGACCTACGGGGCGAGATCTCCTCAGAAATCTTCAAGCGAAAAGGTGTACTGCTAAGCCTTAACCTTCAAAAGATTACGTTGGAAGACGCTTACCTACGAGCCTTAAGGGGAGGCGAACGGAAATGAGCTTTGTTCGTAGGGTTGCTGTCATTCTAGGCTACGAGTGGAGGAGAGCCCTTGCGAAGAAGTGGGTTCTAGCGCTGATTGTTCTGGCAATAGTATTTCAAACGTTAATTCTTGTTGCATTAGCTCAGTTTATCGGCACGGTCCTAGAGGTGGAATTTGATACTATTTGGGTTATCGGTGTATTGCAAGGGCAAGGTCTGTTTGTTCCGCTCATTGCCATTATTATTGCAGGTGGTTCCATGTCAGAGGAATATGAACGCGGAACTGCTGATATACTGCTTTCAAAACCCATCACAAAAGTTGAGTACATAACAGGAAAGTTCTTGGGAGGTTTTTCAGTTTTGTGCCTTGTAGAAGGAATTACAACGGCAACTGGTGTTGTTCTCTCCCTTGGACTTTTCGGTCCACAGAGTGAACTGCAAGTTGCTCCGGTCCTATTCCTAGCCATCGCCTACTCATCGCTGGTCTTCTTCTCTTTGTCCTTTATGTTCAGTGAGGTCTTTAGGAGAGGCACACTGGCCATGTTCACTGCTTTCGGCATATTCATAGCTTCCTCGGTGGTGAGCGGTATCTTGTCTATGTTATACGTTTTGACCGGCGAACAATTGTATGAATACATTAGTAAGGGGCTTCCAACATGGAGTACAACAAACTTTGCCCAATTCGTAGTTTCACAACTGATAGGTACGCTTCAAAGTCCATTGCAACCGATATCCAGCGGAGATTTCCAACTCGCAGCAGCAATTATAGCAGTCTATGCTGGGGCATCCATTGTTATTGCTCTGGTAAGACTTGTTAAATCGGACGTTAGTAAGAAAGCCGATTGACGCCCAGTTCCTATACCTCTGCTTCTGTCAGAAACTTTTCAGCAGCGTTCAGCGCTATCCTATAGAACACGAAGGTTACGACGAGGGCTATGACTGCGCTTATGGAAACTGCGACGTAAAGGTCTATTCTTGGTAGGGACACGGGAATGGGTATGTCCCCCATCGTAACTGCGTGTGGAAGGAGCGGGGAGAATATTGCCAGCGCTAGGACCAAGCATAAGAGCATGTAGACGAGAACCGTTAACGGCCTAACCATTCTAGGCCTCGGAGCTTCGGTGAAGTCGGCTCCTTTTATTCCTGCTCCGAGGGAAACTGCGCTTAAAGCGAATATTAGAAGAATGGATTCTATTAACAGCACAATAGCAATGTCTGGTGAAGGATGGGCGACTAGAATTCCAATAACGCCGCACACCAACATTACCACAAATGAGAAGATGATTACAAATGCGTACTTACACTTGATTAGGCCGCGCGCACTGATGGGCGAAGAAAAGAAAAGCCATACAGACTCGCCTTCCTCGCCGATTATCATGAGTCCCAACATA
>JAOUMI010000023.1 GCA_029881555.1 Candidatus Bathyarchaeota archaeon
CCTCACTGCGTGCATGGTAGGTAAGAACGTGGGTCAGAGGATTATGGAAGGCGACCTTCCTGTCTACTATGCTAGATATGGAAACACTGTTGATGCGATCTTTGTTGAAGGAGGTAGGCTAAAGAATAGGTTCGGGAAGAAGTTTGCAGAAATACCAACTGGGGCAATCGGCCTCTACACCTACAACCAACGGCTGATCCATGGATTAAAACAACTAATGTGCGGTGCCAGAAAATTCGCGGTTGATAAAATCACACGGGACGACATTGTCACCTTAACCCCAGAAGCTGCACATGCATCAGGGATTAAGTACGTTATGGATGCGGACAAGGAAGAAGTAGAAAAGATCTTAAGCTAAACTCAGAAGAGCTGCTGGAAACGGACTCGGCACTAGCTCCGAACCGTTTCGTCTCGTGTCTTTCACCCGTGTCACTGTTCCGACAGTGGATCTGATGCTTAGGTACGAAGAGTTCTTATGAATTTGCCTCCTAAAAAATCGACATTATTAATTTCGCCAACAAAGATTATTAGGGTTGAATACAATAAGCGTTAAAACCAACCGTAAATTGGGCTTTCGAGAGGATTTGTTTGCAGGTCTTGCTTCAAAATGTGTTGCAGCAGCTAGTTGAGTGGATGAAACTACTCGCACAAAACTACGGCTACTTCGGAATTTTTCTAATAAGCCTGATCGGCGCCTTATCCATTTTTTTCCCTTTACCTTACACGGTGGTTATTTTCACTCTCGGAGGCCTATTTGACCCGTTTCTGATTGCAATCGCTGCAGGGCTAGGCTCTGCAGTAGGCGAATTCTCCGGCTACCTACTTGGTTATTACGGAAGAAAAGTAATCAGCCAGGAGCGGCGTAGAAAAATGGTGTTCATGGTGAAAGTCTTCGACAGATTTGGCCCCATCACCATTTTTCTTTTCGCTTTGACACCCCTGCCGGATGACCTCCTTTTCATTCCGCTAGGCATAATGCGTTATAGTCTCTTGCGGGCGTTTATTCCGGCTTTGATTGGAAAAGTGAGCATGAACTTCATCGTAGCTTACAGTGGGCGTCATACAATCCAGATTATCAAAGACATTTTTGGCGAAGGAAGCGATTGGATAGCAGTTTTGCTTGGAGGTGTCCTTGGAATAGGATTACTGATAATTGTTATGGTTGTCATGTTCAAGGTTGATTGGGAAAAAATCTTCACGAAATACGTGAAAGAAAAGGAGAAGAAAACTAAATAAGAGTCATCGCGGATCTGCGCGAGCGCAACAACAGATATGCATGCACGACTTAAGCAGCACTATTTAGCACCTACGAACCACCCTTGCAACATTAACGTAACACCTTGCTATGACGCTTAAGCAAGCAAAAAGCGTTGTAAGGAATGTTGAAAAGGTCCCGATAGGTAACAGTCTTCACCCGTTTTACGCCTAAATTTTAAGGTCATTTCCTCCAACTATAGGTTTTATATCTAACAGCCACATCTTATTGTTAAAACGAACCTTTTGTCTGAGAGGGGGAAGAGCGTTGTCGGCAAAACCATCCATCAAAGATGAGGATTTTGTGTTTGAGAACACGTCAGTCAGAATTATCGTGAACAGAAACTGTCCTGAGGTCGAGCTAGCTGGTTTAAAAATTGGGCCTTTCCAAGAGGGAAAGGAATACGAGGTCAGGTTCTGGATAGCTGAGGAGCTGGAAAAGGCGGGAATAGCGCGTCTCAGGGAGGAAGAAATGCTGGATGCGATGAAACTCCACAAGATTCACTGGAAGGAGCGCGTTCAGTCGGTTAAACAAATCTCATCCCTACAAGAGGACTTCTATCCCCGCTTGCGACGCTACCTTTCCAGCCTAAGAGAAAGTGCACTGAAAAAACCCGAAAAAATGAAAGAGTACGAGAGGGCGTCAGGTCTCTCCCGCGACATCGTCGATTGCAGACTCAAGAAGATAATTTCCTTATCCTCGGCATCCGCGCAAACCGAACAGTTTCTCAATAGCATGACGAGAGAAGAGCGAGCCATCTACAAGCGCTTACACGAGATTATCAGCAGTTGGAGAAATAAAATTCTGAAAGTGGGGTGAAGCCTTGACAGAAGAGGCATTAGTAGCAGATCCTCAGGAGCGGTTTCAAGACTTTTTCAAGTCAGACAAGTATCGTCAACGATTTTCAGAGATGGCAATCGCCAGCAAAACCTCGTTAGTCGTGGATTTTGGAGACCTGCTATCAACGGACTCTGCGCTGGCTGAGGATATCATTGAGAGGCCAGACCAGTATCTAGAGCACGCAAATCGCGCAGCTTTGGCTCAGTTGCAGATACAGGAACCTGAGTACGCTGAAGAAATCGAAAAGGTGAGCGTTCAGTTTAAGAATTTGCCTGTAACCATGTCGCTGCGAAAGTTGGGGTCCGATCACATTGGAACGCTGGTTATGCTGCAGGGGATCGTTGTGCGTGCCACACCAGCCAGACCCATGGTTACCCGAGGAGCCTTTCGATGTAGAAGATGTGGAACCGTCGCCTACGTCGACCAAACAACTCCGTTCTTGAGGGATCCTGCTCAATGCACGGACCCAGCCTGCAGGAGAATAGGACCCTTCGACTTCCTTCAGGAACAATCCACTTTCATCGATTCTCAGGAAATCCGAATCCAAGAACGTCCCGAGGACCTCCCGCCAGGTCAACTTCCACGCTGGATAAACATCAAGCTTACTGAAAGGGACCTTGTGGACGTAGCGAGACCCGGCGACGACATTTCTGTGGTGGGGGTTGTGCGGGCGGTTGCCCCAACTCTGCCCAGGGTGGGAAAGCTTCGGGTGTTTCACCTGCATTTGGACGCGAACTTTGTAGATGTTTTAAGCAAAGAACACGAGGCGGTGCTCACCACGCCTGAGGAGGAAAAGCAGATACTGGAGCTGGCAAGAGACCCTTGGATTCATCGCAAGATCATCCGGTCAATAGCGCCATCCATATACGGTTATGACCACGTGAAAGAGGCTATCATGTACCTTCTCTTCGGAGGAATCCCCAAACAGTTCCCCGACATCAACATACGAGGAGAAATGAATGCACTCCTGATAGGAGACCCCGGAACCGCCAAGTCGCAACTTCTGCAATACGTGGCGAGAATCGCTCCACGCGGCCTTTACACCTCTGGTCGAGGAACTACGGCTGCAGGCCTAACCGCCGCAGTGCTTCGCGAGCGACAGGGCGGAATGACCCTTGAGGCGGGGGCGCTGGTTCTCGCGGATAAGGGTGTTGCTTGCATCGACGAGATCGACAAGATGCGCCCCGAGGATAGAGTAGCCATACACGAGGCGATGGAGCAGCACACGGTTTCGGTGGCAAAGGGAGGCATCGTTGCTACTCTTAACGCTCGAGCTGCTATACTTGCTGCTGGCAACCCAGCCTTAGGGAGATACGAGCCCTATCGGACAGTGGCGGAGAACATAGCTCTACCGGTTACTATTCTGTCCAGATTTGACCTCATCTTTGTGATGAGAGACGTGCCGGAGAAGGAACTTGACGCCAAAATGACTGACCATATACTCAGGCTTCACAGGACGGGTGCTGTTCCAGTTGAGCCGCCTATACCAGCCGACCTCCTTCGAAAATACGTAAGCTACGCGAAAAGTTTTAAGCCTGTTTTGACGGATGAGGCTCTAAGTCGCCTCAGAGACTTCTACCTGACCATGCGTTCGGCTAGCGAAACCGAAGGAACGCCTATAGCTATAACTGCTCGTCAACTCGAGTCTCTTGTGAGGGTGGCTGAGGCTAGGGCCCGCATTGCCCTCCGTAAGGAGATTTTGGCTGAGGACGCTGAGGCCGCTGTTGCCATCATGAAGAGATCGCTTGAAGAGGTTGGAATCGACGTTTCGTCTCAAAAAGTGGATATTGACCTCATTATGACCGGCAAACCCAAGAGTCTGCGTGACAAGCTGGGAGTTGTCTTGGGCGCTATTGTTTCCTTGGAGAAGGAGACGGGTATGGTTGAAAAGAAGGCTCTTCTCGAAAAGCTTGAAACCGAGTATGACGTCACGGGTTCTGAGGCGGAGAGGCTCATAGGGCAGCTGCTGAAGGAGGGAACCATATACTCTCCTAGAGAGGGGTATCTAAAGAAGACCTAGCTAAAAGGGAGTAACCCTTTGTTTCTTAGCCATTCTTTCACTCTCCTATCTTTTGTCGGAACATCACAACGGTGTGTTTCAGGAACCATTTTGTTTATTCTCCGATAACGTAACATTTTTTCCGTCGAGATAGCTAAAAATGCAAAATCTCTGTTGCTAGTGTTTACATAATTCTGAAAACGATATCACCTAGTGCATTATGTGTGACAGTTTCGAGAAAATAAAAGGGTAGTATAAGGTAATACCGACGACTCACCTATTACTACATTGGAGAGAGATATATAAAAAAGCTATATAATTGAATCCTTCAAAACATTTTTAACTGTGAACAGTTGTCTGGTAGTTTCTGATGTGTCAAAAAAGAACAAATTGAGGGGTGTTTTGAATTAAGAAGAAAATGTTGGATCTTCTTTTGGAATTGTTGAAGGACTCCAAGAGGAGTGACAGGGAATTAGCGAAGTTTCTGGGAGTTTCACAGCCAACCATAACCAGAACAAGACATAAACTGATAGAGGAAGGAGTAATACGAGAATTTACCGTAATACCCGACTTCGCAAAAATGGGATATGAAATTATGGCAATTTCTTGTATCAAAACAAAAATGACAATTAAGACAGAATTAGTTGAAAAAGCTAAAAAATGGTGGAAGAAATATGCAAATGTCATATTTGTGTCAAGAGCTGAAGGCATGGGGAAGAATGGAGTATTGATTTCTCTGCACAAAAACTACACGGATTTTTCTAGTTTCCTCTCAGACCTCATGTTAGAATGGGGCGATGACGTAAAAGAATTCGACAGTATGCTCATCAGCCTAGAAGGAACAATCATTAAACCCTTATCACTGAGATACTTAGCAGAGGGAAAATCATCAGAAGATTAACCTCATTCTTCCTATTCATCACGTCATGTTGTTTGTTCTAGATGTGAAAAGTTATAGCAGAACAAAAAGAACTTATTTTCCCCGTAATTTTTATTTTAAACTTCAGCATAGCCTTCACTCTTCATGTTCCACAATAGGTTAAATATCTTGCCTTTCAATAGAGGAATATCTAGAGAAGACCTAGCTAAAAGGGCGCAAGTCTTGAAGATCGAAGAGCTGTCGATACCAGAATCCGCAAAACAAATTATACTCAAATCGGGAATCACTGAGCTCTATCCCCCCCAAGAAGAGGCTATACACGCCGGAGCCCTAGAAGGAAAAAACCTTATTCTGGCGAGCCCCACAGCCTCAGGCAAAACCCTCATCGCCGAACTCTGTGCCCTCAAAAACGTGCTGGAAAAAGACGGAAAAGTCCTCTACCTCACCCCTCTACGGGCGCTCGCCAGCGAAAAATACGAGGAGTTCAAAAAGTACACAACCATTAGAAAGAAGAGTGGAAGAAAGATCAGCGTAGGCATCAGCACCGGCGATTACGACAGTAGCGACCCATGGCTCGAACGATACGACATCATCATCACCACGAACGAGAAGGCAGACTCCCTGCTAAGACACCGAGCACGCTGGATGAACGAAATTTCCGTCATAGTCGCAGACGAAGTGCACCTCCTCAACGATGCTAAGCGTGGCCCCACTCTAGAAGTTGTGCTCGCCCGCCTCATGCAGGTAAACCCGGATGCTCAGCTCCTAGCCCTGAGCGCCACCGTGAAAAACGCGGAGGAGGCGGCTGAGTGGTTGAAGGCTGGCTTCGTCACCACTGAGTGGAGACCTGTGGTGCTGAAGGAGGGTGTGCTCCTGCAAAACGAGGTTCACTTCAAGGACGGAGGAGCCCTCAAAATAGAGAAGCCCACTAGGAACCCAGCCGTAAATCTTGCGGTGCACATCGTTAAGTCCGGCGGACAGGCTCTTATCTTTGCAGGAACTAGGAGAAACTCGGTTAGCCTAGCCAAAAAGGCTGCGACGGGCATAAAATCCGTCTTGTCCAAGCCTATGAAGCGCTCCTTAACGCGGATCGCTGGGCAAGTTCGTGCATCAGGTGAGCGAACAAGGATAAGCGAGTTATTGGCTGAGCTTATTCAACAGGGAACAGCCTTCCATCACGCTGGACTGAGTGGCGCCCACCGAAGGGTCATTGAAGGCGCCTTTCGAGAAGGTAAGGTCAAGGTTCTAACCGCTACTCCCACGCTGGCCTTCGGGGTAAACTTGCCCGCTAGGATGGTGGTTATCCACGACTATAGAAGGTATGAACCTGGATACGGATTCTACCCAATTGCGGTGCTAGAATACAAACAGATGGCGGGTAGAGCTGGAAGGCCCCGCTACGACAAGATCGGAGAGGCTCTTCTCGTAGCCAAGACCGAGGACGAACGTGACTACCTGATGGAAAGCTATGTTCTGGCTGAGCCGGAGAGGATATGGTCTAAGCTGGCGGTGGAACGCATCCTTCGTTCCCACGTATTAGCCACCATCGCCGCCGACTTCGCACACACCGAACAGGGAATCTACGACTTCTTCGGCAAAACCTTCTACGCTTATCAGTACGACCCCAAAGCCATAAAAGGAGTGATCACTAGGATTCTGAAGTTTCTTTTCGAAGAGAATATGATCGAAGTGAGCGGTGAAAACGTTTACGCCACAAGGTTTGGAAGAAGAGTTTCGGAACTGTACATCGACCCTGTTTCCGCGGTCATGATCCGAGATGCCCTTTTTAGCAGAGCGCCCCGACTAACCGAAATCAGCTTCCTCCACATGATCGCCCGCACGCCTGACATGTTTCCAAAGCTTCGACCCTACTCCACAGAGATCGACGATCTAGCTTTGTTTGTGGACGAGCATCGAGAGGAATTCATGTTTGAGGTGCCTGACGAATGGATAGACCGAATCGACTACGAAGAGTTTCTGGGCGAAGCTAAGCTGGCCCAGGTGTCAAACGCGTGGATAGAAGAGATGACGGAAGACGAAACCATCGAGAGATTTCGCGTTCAGCCCGGCGACCTCTACCGACTCGTAGGAACCGTGCGATGGCTCCTGTATGCTTCACACGAACTGGCCAGGCTGTTTGGCCACAAAGATCTTTTGCCACGTGTTGCAGAACTCATGGAGCGCATCAAAAAAGGTGTGAAAGCCGAACTGCTCCCACTGATCAGGCTGGAAGGGATCGGTAGAGTGCGGGCGCGCATGCTCTACGGCTCTGGTCTAAAAACCATCGAAGACATAAAGAAGGTGCCGCTTGAAAAACTAACCAGTCTGCCCCTGATTGGACCCAAACTCGCCAAGAAAATCAAGGAGCAGATTGGCGGATTTGTCAAGTCACGAGAATGGAAGAAACTGAAAAAGGGAAAGGAGTGGGAGCAACAGGCTCTAACCGAATATTCTCGAAAATCAGAGTGAAACCTATTCTGCCCATGGTACGGCAAGGAAGGTCTCGGTGTCAAGAGTGTCCTGAAGCCACCTAACGAATTTAGTAGTGGTTATTTCGTCTGGCGCTTCGAATATGTAGATGGCATCGAATCTTCCGAACAAGCTGTAACGGGCTTTGAGTTTGACCTCTGGAGGAAGGGCCTTAGGTAGTCCCCTCGTCGCCTTCACCGCATCCTCAAACTTCCCTGAACGAACTGTGCACAGAGTAACGAAAATCAATCTTTTTTCACCTCCCCTCTTCCATTGAATGACTACTAATGTTAACGATGTTGCTGAAGAATTTTTTGCCTATTTCCCAGCTAATCCCCTTGCTTTCCTTTCTCGTTTCGTCTTTTGGACGACGTGGTCAACTTGTTCTATTGCCGTGCCTAGGTAATTCCGCGGGTTCAACGCATCATCAACTTCTTTTTCGCTTAACGTTCTCCGAACAGCGTCGTTTTTTAGAAGTGCCTCTTTAAAGGGCTGCTTTTTAACTTCGCTTTTCATCGCAAGGCGGCGAATGAGCTCGTGGGCTTTTTGACGGTCCATACCCTTCATCGTGAGCGCCATCATTAGAGCCTCGGACAAGGTTCGCCCCTCCGTCAGTTCTAGGTTCCTACGCATCCTTTCCTCGTCCACCCACAAGTCTTTCAAAACGTTCTTCATTAAGACTAGCATATAGTCGGTGAGGATGCAAGCTTCAGGGATGATGAACCGCTCGGCAGAGGACTGCGTTAGGTCCCTTTCGTGCCAGGTCGGAACGTTCTCTAGAGCCGGCCCAACCAAGCTCCTCATGACCTTCGCTAGGCCGGAAACTCTTTCACAGGTTATTGGGTTGCGCTTGTGCGGCATTGTGGAGCTACCCACTTGTCGCTCCCGCTCGAACGGCTCGGAAACTTCCCCTATTTCCGGTCTCTGCAACTCTCGAATCTCGGTTGCCATCTTGTCCAGCGTGGACGCAATGATGGCGAGGACGCAAAC
Source organism: Candidatus Bathyarchaeota archaeon (assembly GCA_029881555.1). GTDB lineage: Archaea > Thermoproteota > Bathyarchaeia > Bathyarchaeales > Bathyarchaeaceae. The sequence continues at coordinate 8,434 of JAOUMI010000023.1, forward strand.
AAGCTCCGCGTGGCGGTCTCTCTGCACGATTTGAGTGGAAATCTGCGCTGGCTTGACACTCAGTCTCTCCATTACGAGTTGCTGTATCCTTATTGCGTGAGGACCCAAGCCCGCTTGAGTTCCAACCGCTCCGCTCATCTTCCCAACCAACGCGCGTTCGCGGCACTCACGTAATCTCTTAATGTGTCGAGCGGTTTCTCTTATCCAAACTGCAAACTTGAAGCCAAGCGTGATGGGTAACGCGTGTTGTCCATGGGTTCTGCCGATCATGATTGTTTCTTTGTATTGTTCCG
>JAOUMI010000024.1 GCA_029881555.1 Candidatus Bathyarchaeota archaeon
AAGTCTATATATTGTCTATTACGATATAATGAAGAAGAGCCTTGGCGGATTCTGTTTCAATCCAGAGAACATTGATGCTTCTCTTCACCTGGCGACGAAGGTAACTATGGTGAGGTGAACGTTTTGACATAGACAATGGCAAACTTTGTGAAATACTATTTAGTTGTAGATGTGAGACAATCTGGGCTATAGAATATTCTTGCTTAAGGAATACTCCATTTATGTTAAGAAACGAAGAGAAAATGTTGGTTAGAGCAATTCTAATAAAGGGATGTATAGAAAGTATGCCATATTACCTCGCTGAGATACGGTTTAATAAAACGAGTAGAAACGCGAGAAGGGAGAGAAAGATGGGAAAGCGGTTAATCAAGCACCTTGTCATTACACTCTTGGTTTGTGTGCTGATTTTTACACCAATCATGATTGTCTCAGTGGCGGTGGGCTCAGACGGCTCAGACCAGTCGGAAGTAATCACAGATTTGGAAAACCTCTGTAAAAATATTTCAGAGTTACCCGATGAAGCTTTCGACAAAACTGGACCGGTGAAAGGTCAAAGAAAGGCTCTATGCAACAAAATCAGGGCGGTGATCAATCAGATTGAAGCTGGAGCGTCTGAGAGCGCCGTAAACAAACTGAGAAACGACATTGAAAATGCGATTATGAACTGGATTAACGATCCGTGGAAAAGCTTACTCGTCGAAGAGGTGGAGGACATCATTGAAAAGATCCTTGACACTGAACCTCCTGTGATTGTTGAGGTGTGGATAGAACCCGAAACACCTGCTTACAACGAAACCGTTTCGGTCTTGGCTAATGTCACTGACGAAGGAAGCGGGGTGGAAACGGTTATTCTCAGCTATTCAAATGATACGGGTAAGTGGGTTAACGTAAAGATGGACTTGGTTGAAGAGCTTTATGTTGGTGAGATTCCAGCTTTCCCCTATGACACAACTGTGTTTTACAAAATCTGCGCTTGTGATAAAGCTGGTAATCCTGCGACTGCGGGACCGTATCTGTACACAGTCATTGATCCTTATCCTCCAACAATTTCGTATGTGGATCATTCGCCAGAATCCCCAAACTACAATCAAAGCGTTTCAGTATTTGCTGAAGTAGATGAGCATCCAAACGCTAGCGGCGTTGAACTGGTGATCCTAAGCTACAGGAACGGCTCTGATTGGACAAACGTCACTATGACGCTGGAGAACACGTTATATACAGCGACCATCCCAGCATTGCCGTACGGGACAACGGTCCAATACAAAATATTCGCTCGCGACTTTGCGGGAAACTGGGCTGGCTCGGACGTTTACTCCTACGGTGTGACCGACAAGTACGTGCCGATAGCTAGGATTGACAGTCCCCCTCAAGGAAGTTATGTGGCTAGTGAGGTCAGCGTAATCGTTTACGTGTACGACGACAACTTCGACAGAGCCGAGCTAACAATCGACGGCATGTTCATGCCACCATGGATGGAGACAGGACAACATACGTTTGACTGGAACACAACCACCGGCCCAGACGGCGTCTACACTATTGATCTGATAGCATACGACATGGATGGAAACGTCGCCAAGACAAAAATAACGGTGACAGTAGACAACACGCCACCCTTAGTTGTCATTAACGCACCAGCAGACGGAAGCTACGTAAAGGGCACAGTTCTCGTTAGCGTAACTGGCAACGATGCCAACTTCGACAGAACGGAACTGTATATCGATGACATTCAAGTGCGAAGTTGGACTGATTGGGGAAGCCAAGACTACGGTTGGAACACAACTGACTATCCTGACGGGCCTCACACAATTACGCTGAAGGTTTATGACATAGCTGGAAACTTCAATGAAACAGCTGTTACAGCTACTGTAGACAACACTGCACCAACAGCGTTAATCACTGCTCCTGCGGATGAAAGTCTTCTAAGGGGCACGGTTCAGGTCAGTGTTACTGGTGACGACGCCAACTTTAGGAATATGGAGCTGTACATAGGTGGCAGTCTCGTAGTCACCTTCGACGAAAGCGGGACGAACAACTACAGGTGGGACACCTCAACTTACGCCGACGGCTTCTACAAGATTACCCTGAAAGTCCACGACAAAGCCGACAACCTAGCAACCGCCGAGATAACGGTCACAATCGATAACACCCTTCCACTTGCTGAAATAAGAAAGCCCGCCGAGGATGCTTTTCTAAGGGGTAGCAGTGACATTGTTGTTTACGGATATGACGCCAATATTGAACAAATAGAGCTATACATTGATGGAGACTTGGTTGAGACTTGGACAGTAAGCGACGTACAGACCCGTACGTGGGACACCACAACGTTTACTGACGGTTCCCACACGATCAAGGTTGCCGTCTCTGACAAGGCTGGGAATGTCGGTGAGGAGACGGTCAGAGTAACCACGGACAATGAATTGCCCTCGGCAGCCGTCAACGCGCCAGCAGACGGAAGCTACGTAAAGGGCACCGCTACGGTTAGCGTAACAGGTGACGACGCCAGCTTCGACAGAATGGAACTGTACATTGACGATGATCTAACACAAACTTGGACCACATCGGGAAGCCACAGCTACGGCTGGGATACAACAGATTATCCGGATGGCTCTCACACGATTGAGCTGAAGGTTTTCGACGAAGTTGAAAACACTGTTGAGAAAACCGTCGCGGTAAATGTGGATAATACGCCGCCGTCGATTGGCACTCCTAGCTGGTTGCCAGAGGAGCCATACGCCGACAAACAGGTCAATGTCAGCTCGTTGGTGAGCGATCCTGCGCCTGGTAGCGGTCTCAAGAGTGTTATCTTGCGGTACAAAAACAATGCAGACGGCGAGTGGCAATCCATAGAAATGGTGGAGATATCCTCGGGAAACTGGACAGCCACAATCCCAGGGCAGAGCGCGGGTGAGAATGTCACGTTTTACATAGAATCCCTTGACAACGTAGAGAACAGCGCCGAAACACAGAAGTACAGCTACACAGTCGGAGCGCTACCAGTACCGTGGGCCCTGTACGCGGCGGTCGGTTTGGGTATTGCTGCGCTGGTCGCAACCGCTATCTACCTTTGGTACAGGAGGAGAAAGAGGAAGTCTTCTGCGAGCACAGCCGCAGGTGCGGCAGCAAGCTCTTCAAAGCCCCCAGCCAAACCAGTTGTCACTCTTTATGTTCCGTCGGGTATATTGGCTGGCTACGAAGAGGAACGTTCGAAGAGCGGATAAAGACTCCAAGATTCTAGGCGAAGATTAACTCCTTCTATGCGCTGATGGTGCACCTATATATTAAAAGAACACACAATAGAAGTGATGACTAACCAATGGAAGAACTCACGTTAACTCCTAAGGATAAGCAGGATGCTCGCATAGCCTTGCTTAAATACTATTCATCAGAGTGTGTGGCGCATGGTGCCTACCTCATAGCGTTAGCTGTTGGCTTCTTTGGCCTTGTTCAGGTTGCTTCCCTTATAACAAGCGTCGATTTTCTTTCGTTCACGGAGCTTGCGGGAGGCATTATAGCTAACCTGATGCTGAGCATTTTCATCGTTTTGATCATTTACATTCTTGGGCGAACATTTTTTTGGGGGTACCTAAGAACGGTCGTACTCAACGTGAAGCCGAAGGAGGAAAGTGAAGTAGAGTTTGAAGCGAAGAGAACCACAGTGACTTTTATCCAACGCTTGCATGTGGCTTGCTTTGAATACGTGAGGGAGAAGCACAAGTGGTCAACAAAAATCAACACGTTGAAAATCAGCACCTTAGCTTTGATCTGGTTTTATCTTTTTGTCGCGTTCACTATCGTTTCTCTGGCGCTACTCTACCTACTTTAGCTTTTACTGCGCGCGCGGTTGGCACGGTGCAAGTGATGGGTTTTTCCAACACGCGTGCTAAAGATGGCAAGAAATAAGATATTCACTCCTACTCTTCGTGTTTTCTCTCTCTTCTGAACATCTTCATCATCTCTGGCATCTTGGTCATAGACTCTTTCAAAACTTCCATTAGTGCTTCATTGATCTCTATTTCGACTGTAATCTTTGCGTGACCTTTCTTTTCTTGTGCCATGAAATCACCTCCTGATCCTTTTGAATATTTTAATCATTGAGTTCCTTGCTTGTTCTGGCGTCAAAACAAGATCCATATCTATTTTGTAATGGAACTTCCCAATTCTTCCTGTCTTAACCGAGTAGTCATCGATTAATCGATTGTCTTTCCATTCCCTTAACCTTCTCTCTAAAGAGAAAGAGACAAAACGAGGTGTTAACGGTTCAAAAACGAAAAGTATTCTCATAAGAAACGGGACAAATCTTTCGTCGATCCACGTTTCCATTCTATCTCCAACGTTGATGCAGTTAAGCTCACTAAAGAACCTTCCTCAAGCTTCAGCGTTTGTTTATGAAAAGCGCCTTGCACACGCCTGCCCCTTATCTACGGTGAAAGTTTCGGCACGCTTTTTCTTCGTGCTACTCGGAAAAGGCTATTATTTCCCTTTCCTATGCCTACTAGGAAGCTCAACCTTCTTTTTCTGTTTCCTCTGCATCTTCTTAGCCCTTTTCATTTGTCTATGCTGTTCCCGACCTTCCGCTTTCTTTTTCTTGCTTTTTTTAGCCATATTTTGGATCTCCACTTTTGGCATAACCACACGATACTTACTAAAAAATATTGCTATCCTTTCCAGTCACTTTGTTGCGCGCGCATAGAATCTTTTAAATTCTGATGCTTGAAACTGTTTCATTGGTGTGAAAATTGGTTCTGCCGGTGAAAATCTTCGAGATAAAAGAGAAAGCTGATCTTGGACTGATGGTTTGGAAGCTCAAGGATTTCCGTGAAGAGGAGCCTTACGAAACTGAGAAGGGAGAAACGATAGATCTAGCAACGGAGATTTTGGATCTGCAACAAAAGGAGAACTCGATTGCAGGAGTTTTCAGCAAGGATTTCGTGCGTAGACGTTACTACAAACGTAAGCTAGTTGAAGCCCCTGTTACAGAGGAATCTCCTTTCTGGATCAAACGCTTCGAGGATAGAGTTTTCTTGATCGTGCTAGCTCCATCTGTGGCTCGCGGAGTAAAAAAGCTATTGACAAGTCACATAGCGAATAAGCTCAGCAAGGTTCTTTTCATTACGTCAAGAGCGATTGTCAAGTTAAGGATTCCCCATGAGACTCTTAAGAAGCTTCACGAGTCGAACCCACAGGCGACGAAGCTCATATGGTTTGACGAAGTTGATATACCGGGTGTAGAAAAACTTTGTTTAGCAGGGTCAGATCTTACTGACACCAAGCTCTACCATGATTATCTTGAGCATGGAAAGATCTGGTACGTTGTTTTTGAGGTCCAGAAGCGCGGAATTGTAGTTGGGATTGCAAGGAATTGTGTGGTAACTCTCTTCAGCAAAAGCACTATTGACGAGTTCATAAATTACGTCTTTGAAGATCTTCTGATGCTAGTTGAGTAGACGGTGAATAAGAAGTTTAAACGGTTGCGCGCACCTTGTAATAGGGCTCACGTCTCTTCACAGCCTCCAAAAACAGTCTCCTCAACTCCTCATCATCCGCTCCATTCCTCAACGGCGTAAGCACATCCACCAAATTATCGTTCCTCATCAAACAAGGCTTTAACCGCCCATCACTTGTCACCCTCAACCGAGTGCAACACAAACAAAACTCCGTGTTCTCGATTGGACGAACCACCTCTACCTTCACCCTAGGCAGAAAGTACACCCTGCGATTCTGCATGTCCCCACGAGTCACCACACGCCTAGCCTGTTTCTTTAACTCTTCTTCAACAGCGTCCAGAGCGCGGTGATAACGTTTATAGTAGGAAGCGCTAATGTTCAGCGGCTCTAGCTCGATCAACTGCAAAATCGTGATGGTTCGTTCCGCAAAACTAATCATTTTAGGAATCTCATGGTCGTTCACATTCTTCAAAACCAGCATGTTCAACTTCGTCGGAAAAAGTTCTGCGTCCACAGCCGCTCTTATTCCCCTCAGCACATCTCTTAAGTTTCCACCCATCAGCGCCCGATATGTCCTAGCATCCAAAGAGGGAATGCTAATGTTCACTCGGTTCAGACCGCTCGCGCGAAGCCCCTTTGCCAGAGAAGCTAAATTCGTTCCGTTGCTGGTCATGGACAGGTCCCGCAAACCCCTAAGCCCCGCAATATCTGTCACAATTTCTAAAATGTCCGAGCGAAGCAAGGGCTCACCCCCAGTCAACTTCACTCGAGAGATGCCGAGCCCAACGGCAACCCCAACGATTCGAACAATCTCGTCCTTAGTCATCTCAGTTGAAGGATTTGCTACTTCGCCTTCCCTGTGACAGTACGGGCATCTCAAGTTGCAGCGCTGAGTAACTGAGATTCGCAGGTTTAGAACCGGTCGCCCATGATCGTCACGAATCATTTTAGGTCCAGCTTATTTTTCGCGGGCGTGTTTCAGTATGTGCCCCACTTCGGGCAAAATAAGCTTTTCTAAGACAAGCCTTACAGCCTGCGGCGAGCCCGGAATACAAAAAACAGCCTTCCCTTGATCTGCGACACCAGCCAAGGCACGAGTCAAAACAGCAGCAGAACCAATCTCGTCAAAACTCAACTTTCTAAACAGCTCTCCAAAACCCGGCAAAGTCTTAACCAACATCGGCCTCACAGCCTCAATCGTCACGTCTTTAGGGCTAATCCCGGTTCCACCGCACACAATAATTGCGCCTACCTTCTCTGATCCCAGAGCTCTGCTAACATATTTTCCAATCAAAACCTTGTCGTCAGGCACTATTTCTCTAAAAACCACGTTGTGATCAGCTTTCTGCAAAGTTTCAACGATTAAGTCACCTGAAGGATCATCAACAGGCTTTCTCGCCTTGAGATCCTGATATCGAGAAGAGCTGCAAACAACTACCGCAAAGCCAACGCATGTAGGAGCCTCAGCCTTGTGCCGACGTGAAGTCTCATTCATCTGCCCTTTCCCTTCACTTTACGGGCAACATGAACATTCTGAATCAACGTGTACGGATACTGTCCCATCTCATCCTTCTCGTACTGTTTTGTCATGTCCCAAATTGTCAGCAACGCGGTCGTAGCCGCCACGAGAGCCTCCATCTCCACTCCAGTCTGCGCCCTTGTCTTAACGGTTGCAGAAACCTCTACCCAAGAGAAGCCAACGGTCTCCATGCTGATCTCTACGTCTGTCAACGGAAGAGGGTGACACAGGGGGATCAAGGCGCTCGTTCTTTTAGCGGCCAGAACCCCGGCGATCTTAGCCGCGTAGAAAGGGTCGCCCTTCTCAATTTTTCCCTCTTTAATCAGCTTTATAGTTTCCGCTCTCAGCCTAATTAGGCCCTTCGCCGTTGCCTCGCGGTACACCTCCGGCTTCTCCGTTACATCCACCATAGACATAAACCATCACTCAACCAAAGTTTACGACCTTGATAGAGAAGGCTGCTTCTTTTGAGTCCAAGCCGCCGATCCTTTCCCCATAGTCCTTGTGAATCATTTCTTTGCACCCATCTGCTACTCATCTGTTGATTCAGATTTATTTATTGCCCAAGCGTCCATGAGCGTCTTGATCATTTTCGCTCGAGGGTTTGCCTCGTTGAAGCGGAAGATGCGGATTCTTCCAAACTTTTTGTGTTGAATCAATTCGAAGTTTTCGAGAAGCTGCAGGTGCTGGTTTGTGGTGGCGTAGTTGAGTCCGGCTCTTCGGGCGATTTCTGAGATGTTGAGTTCTCCGATCTCTGCTAGAATTCTGAGGATTTTCACTCGTCCCTTTGAAGAGAAGACTTCTTCGATCGACACGGAGTTTTACATCCTCCTCTTGTAAAGAACCCTGCTTAACTCTTGCTCTAGGTCAGAGGCGGGAACCCTCGGCAGACTTATGAGGGTTGTCTTTCCCCGCTGTCCCGCACCCGAAGGCTCTGCCTGAATTATGCCCAGAGCAGAGAGTTCTTTTACATACTTCCAGAGTTGGGTGTGCCCCCGTTCCCTTTCGTCCAACTCTTCGCAAACAACTGCGTAGGCATCCTCAGCCTCTCCCATGGACATGTAAGCCGCTCCGGTTTGCTTGAAACGTCTAGCAACGCCGAGGAGAAAGAGTTTTTCGTGAAGGCTGAGAGAAGAGACCGTGTCCTTTCTTACAACCGGGTAAATGCTGACTGCCGCCTTTCGAACGTATTCAGGCAGAACTTCAGGTGATTCTGAAGCTTCCGCGTACTTGCCAGCTCGCCACAAAAGCTCGATGGCGTAACGTGCGTCTCCCTCCTCTGAAGCTGCCAACTCGGAGATGAGATCCAGGGTTTGTGTGGAAACGGCTCCATGTCTGAAGGCGAGAGACACTCGATCGTCTAGGATGTCTCGAAGCTGGGGTGTTGAGTATTCTTGCAGATTGATGACGTTGCGTTGAAGAGTGCTTCTCGTGCTGGCATCCAACTGGTTTAAGTATTTAGGTTCGCGGAGAACGCAGATGAGGGAGAGCCTCTTAGGAGCCTTGAGACGCCCCTCTTGGATGCGGGTGAGACTGTAGAGAGGATCGGATCCCTCTCTCCGGATGAGCGCCTCCAGCTCGTCCATCACTAGTATAAGATAAGCCTCACGCTCGTCAAGAATCTGCATGAGCATCTGCATGAGTTCTGCCTCGGAATAGCCTCGCCTTGGAAAATGAGGATAGAACGTCAGGATTGTTCGATGAAGAATCATAAAG
>JAOUMI010000150.1 GCA_029881555.1 Candidatus Bathyarchaeota archaeon
TGGGATCAGCTTCTTGGCGAGTTTCACCGCTTCTTTCTGGTCAACGCGTGCGACTAAACCCACAACCTTAAACAACATGGTCACCAATACCATTTATATTAACGACTCAATTAAAATGGTTCACTGTTGTAAAAGTTACTGTGTGACGAGGCGAAGTGGATGAGTAAACCCATGGAATTAGGAGCGCTGAGAGTTGGCAGTTACGTGATCGTGGATGACGAACCCTGCCGCATCGTTGATTACACCAAGTCTAAGCCCGGAAAACATGGATCTGCAAAGGCACGGGTCGTTGCCATCGGCGTGTTCGACGACGCGAAGAGGAGCTTTGTGAAGCCAGTGAGCGCGCAGGTTGAGGTGCCTATCCTAGAGAAGAGAGCCGGTCAGATTATAGCTCTGTTGCCAGCCTCAGTTCAGGTTATGGACCTGGAAACATACGAGGTTTTTGAAGCCCCGTTTCCCGCGGAGCAAGAACTAAAATCAAGGCTTGCCTCTGGCGTGGAGGTTGAATACTGGCGCATCCTTGGCAGAATAAGGATAATGCGGACAAAAAGTTAACCTTCGTCAACTGTAACTTCACATCTTGACCATTTTTTAAATAGCGTCATCTTGTTAATGTATCTTGTAGTTTATGGGGTGAACGCCTTGAAACGTGTGAAGCAGATAAAACTACGGCGGGGAATGAGTGTAGGCGAGCTAGCCGACGAGATGAGAGCGTGCGGCGTGCTCGGCGCCGGAAAGATCGGAAAGGCAGCCGAACTGGCGGCTGAGATGTTTAGCGACCCGGAGTACACGGTTTTCCTCACCATCGCTGGACCACTCGTCCCCGGCGGTCTCAGAAGAGTCATCGCCGAACTAATTGATCGAGAACACGTGAACGTGGTGGTCACCACCGGGGCTAACATGGTGCACGACATGGTGGAGGCGCTGGGCTACCAACACTTGCAAGGCACCTTTATGGCTGAAGACGAGAAGCTCAAAGAAGAAGACATTGGCAGAATCGGTGACATCTATGTTGAACAAAAAGTGTTCAAACACTTGGAAAAATGGATGTACAAGGTTCTAGAAGAAATCCCGGAAGAAAAAAGACGTCGCATCTCGGTGGCGGAACTCCTCTGCGAAGTTGGAAAACACATTGAGGATGCGGAATCAATACTGGCTGTGGCGGCGAGAAAGAATGTTCCTATTATCTGCCCTGCCTTCGCAGATTGTATTGCAGGCTTCAACCTATGGGTATTTGGGCAAGACAAAACACTGCAGATTGACCCTCTTTTAGACACTTCCGCACTCATGGATAAGGTGTTTGAAGCCAAGAAAGCGGGTATCATCATTCTTGGAGGGGGGTTTCCGAAGCACTTCGCGCTGTTTGCAAACACGTTTCGTGAGGGCGTTGACTGTGCGATTCAGATCACTATGGATAGGCCGGAGCCTGGGGGCCTGAGTGGGGCTACTCTGGAAGAGGCGATAAGCTGGAGCAAGGTTAAGCCTGAGAGTGAGGTGGTGACGGTTATCTGTGACGCTACAATAGCTTTTCCTCTCATAGTGGCTGCGGCCATTGAAAAGATTCATTAGGGAGTCTAGGCAAGTCTGTGTTGAAGCCGGTGATGCGAGAAGAGCCGTCGGATTTGTGAAGACTTCCTTATGATGGCTGAGGCTTCACTCAACCTTAATCTCATAGCCTTTTTTTCTTGGCAAACACACTTCCAGAACGCCTCGCTTGAAGTCGATTTTCATCTGTTCCGTGTCAACGGGCACTGGAATGCGAACTTGGCAACGGAAAGAGGAAAATTCTCCTCTTCGATGGGTGATGCCCAAGTCGTCAAATCTCAGTTTTCGCCTCATCTCAGCTTTGATCGCGATCGCGTCTTCGCCCGCCGCCTTGACCGTTACGCTTTCAGGGTTGGTGTTGGGAAGGTCAGCGGTGACCACGACCTCGTCAATGGTAACCTGAACGTTGCAGAGGGGTTCAAGGCAGCAGGCTCTGGTGTCCCAGCTGGGTCGTTCAGCTGTCATCGATTCGATCATTTCTTCTGCCCACGTTTTGAAGTCTTCTATGTACTCGGTCATTAGGTCGAAGATTGAACGTTTTTTTCGTCTGCTCATTTTGGTTCTCTCCTAAACGTATAGTGGGAGGTCGTATTCCCGTGACTTTTTCATGCGAGTCATTTCGTTTTGGGTTCTTTTCATTATGTCTCTCGCCCTCAGTCGGATCTCCTCCCCTTTTTCGCGCCGTTC
>JAOUMI010000151.1 GCA_029881555.1 Candidatus Bathyarchaeota archaeon
AAACCTGCACCTGCTTTGAGCGCAAACTTTTTTCTCTTTTTACTTAAACTCAAATAGTAGGTTCTGTGGCTGGTTCTCCAATAACTCTTGTGCTCCTCTAGTTCTTCTTCTCTTTACAAGTTCACCCTTCCTGCCAACTTCAATTCTACACGTATTTGTCTAAGACTTGGCGAAAAAGAACCACAGAATATTAATCTCCGATATACCACGATGAAAATAAAAGTTATTTCGTTCTTTTAGGCTAAAAATCAGCTAGGTGTGTAAATTTGATTTCATGGAAGTATTCTTTTGAAAAAGTAAGCGAAGAACTGGAGCTAGCGAAGAAAAAGAAACAGGCGCTGGACGATTTATTCAACACGGGCAAAATTTCGCAGTCTACCTACGACGATCTGAACAAGAGTCTCAGCGAGGCTATCGCTGAGATTGAAGCCCGCCAGAAAGGCCTAGCCGAAAAAATGACCACCAAGATTACCGACCTTGAACAACAGATCAAAACGCTGGAGAAATTCCTCGCAAACACAGAGATCGAATACGTTGCCGGAGAAATCGATGAAGAGCTACGTGAACGCGAAAGCAGCGCTCTCACCCTCGGACTTGAAGCTGCAAAGCAGCAACTTGATGTAATCAAAGAGGCGATAAGCGACCTCTTCCCAGAAGAAGCAACGTTTGTACCTCCGCCCCCGCCAGCCGAAACTGTAGAGCAGGTGGGTGAAGAAACGCTTGAGACGCCCGTAGAGCCTCAGATCGAAGCACCAGTGGAAGTATCGAAAGAAGTTGAAACTGTTACCGAGGAAGCGACATATGAACAACCGACGGAAGAGTTAGTAACCGAAGAGGCTGAGTCGTTGACAGAAACGCCCGCAGAAGAGACATTGACAGAAGAAGAGAGTCTGCAGTCGTCCGAGGAGTCAATTGAAGAAATCGTGACCGCGGAGGTTGCTGAAACCCCTGAAGCCACCGAAACTTCAGAAACTACTGAAAACTTTGAGGTGGCAGAGACCGAGGTAGCTGAGGAAGAGACTCCAGCGGAGGAATTCTCTTCGTTTCAAGGCGAAGAAGAGACAACGCTGGAAGAGGAAGAAACGGAAGAATAGCTCTTAGGTCTTTCAACGCCACAAACAACCTCCATTTCACCCTTTTTATTGTGCATTGCAGCAGCCTACTGTAGCTCCTCCTTTTCCAGAATTAAGACAACGAGCTTCTTTAGTTCTGGAGAAAATTCTATACTGTTATTGAACACGATATAAATGATGCTAGGGAGAGATTGTTTTGAAGGTGGGCGTGACATATCACGAAAAGTTTGGTCAGTATGACTTTGGACCAGACCATCCCTTCAGAGGGGATCGCTTCGTTAACGCTATGCACTTTTTTTAGGAACAGGGTCTGTTTCGTCTCCCTCAAGTAACCGTGTTGAAGCCCAGACCCGTCACCAAACAGGACCTACTCAGGGTTCACGACGAGACCTATGTGAATCTAATCTATCGTTTGGCAGAGACAAGCAAGCCCTATGACGTTGAAACGCCAGTCTCACCACAAATCCTTGAAGCAACCCAACTGATTGTGGGCGGCGCCATAGAGGTTGGAAGTGCGGTTTGCAATAATGAGATCAGTCGTGGGGTGGCGTTGGGTTGCGGCTATCACCACGCTGGCAGAAATTATGGGGGAGGCTTCTGTCTGTTCAACGACATAGCCGTGCTGGTGGAATACTTGCGCGAAAAGCATGGGCTCGAGCATGTTTTGATTTTGGACTACGACGTGCACTTTGGTAACGGAACCAGCGACATCTACTATTCTGATTCTGACGTCTTGTTCATTTCGCTGCACCAAGACCCTAGAACTATCTATCCAAGCATAGGCTTCATTGAACAGATCGGAAGGAGTGCAGGAGAAGGTTACAACGTCAACGTTCCTCTTCCACCGGGGACCAGCGACGGAACATACCTACATGTGTTAAAAGAAATTTTCATTCCACTCGCAGAAGAATTCAAACCAGAGATCATCATAGCAAACGGAGGAAGCGACTCCCACTTCGCCGACACGCTCGGTAACCTGGGGCTCACGGTGAACGGTTTTTTCACTCTGTCCCGCACCATTGCGGAAGAAGCGGAGAGTGTCTGTCGAGGCAAACTCGTTTTGATGCCCGGCAGCGGATACAAC
>JAOUMI010000025.1 GCA_029881555.1 Candidatus Bathyarchaeota archaeon
CTCTCCGATAGCTACTACCTTTGGGTTTTCAGAAAGTTTCGCCAGTCTGTCTAGGACGGCTTCGTTTAACTGACTAGCGTTGTGAGGATGAATTCCTACGGTTGCGTAGAGCCCCCGGTGTTTTTTGGCTAGTTCAATGGCTTTTCTGCTGCCGTCCAGATCAAATCCAATGTTCACTATGTGTTTCACGTCGACTTTTCTAGCCCTATCTATCACCTTTTCCCGGTCTTTGTCAAAGCTTGCCCATTGAAGATGAGCGTGGGTGTCGATTAACATGTTTCAACCCTTTCTTAAGCACTAGCGCGTGCATCGGTTCTTGGCGTGTTAAGTCATAAATAGTCATTGGTCAGTAGTCTTTTTCTTTGGGGAGGAATATGCGGCGTCCAGAAAAGGTTGCGAAAGCGCGCACGCGTATTCCGTATTTTTGTTTCGCATTCTTGCGCGCGCTAAGATGATGGGTTATACGGTTTTTCCAGCTTCTCGCGATAATGTTGCCGCAACTTGGCAATTTTCGGTGCAATAACTAACTGACAGTAAGGCTTTTCCGGGTTACGCTTGAAGTATTCATCGTGATAGTCTTCCGCCTTATAGAAGACTTTAAACGGTTCGATTTGTGTCACTATTGATGCATTCCAGATTTTTGCACCATTGATTTCCTTGATAACCTTCTCAGCAATTGCTTTTTGTTCGTTATTATGGTAAAATATTACAGATCGATACTGAGTGCCTACATCGGCACCCTGACGATTTAACGTGGTTGGGTCGTGCATCGTAAAGAATATCTCAAGGATTTCTTCAAAAGAGATTACACTGGGGTCAAAGGTGATTTGTACAACTTCGGCATGTCCAGTTTTCCCATTAGAAACCTTTTCATAAGTCGGATTTGATATAGCGCCGCCTGAATAACCTGGTTCGACTTTTTCCACACCTTTTAATTCACTAAAAACAGCCTCTGTACACCAGAAGCAACCGCCACCAAGCGTTGCTACTTCCTTTTGTCTGGAAAAACCGGTTTTCGACTGATCTTGACTCATAAACCTCGGCTATCTTGTTCGTGTGCAAGGCATAAAAACATTGCCGCTATGTTACAGGTGCGCATATTTTGGCTATTGCGCGCGCAAACTTTCTCTCTACGACACACAATAACCATAAAAAAGAAAGTTAATTCACCCTTCGCTTTTCCTCTTCACCACCTCCACAAAACTCAACCGAACGTAATCTCCATCTTCAACATCCAAGAACTTCCTAACCCTCTTAGGAATAGTAACCTTCCCACCACCAAAAACCCGAGCCACAAACTCCTCCACAACCCAGTCACCAAAAACAACAAAAAGTAACTAAAAGCAACTAAAAGTTACCAAATTTCATCCAACAACCCTTCTAAACCATTAAGAGAAAGAAACTTCATAAGTTCAACCACCCTCACACAACTAAAACACATCCAACAAAAGAAGGAAACAATAACCATGGCTAGAGGCCCAACTTACCGCCTCCCATTCCGCAGACGCAAACAGATCAAACAACTCATAGAGAAGCGCAGGGCTCTAGAGAGGCTGAAGCAGAGATAAAGAAACATCAAAAGTGGGCCGGGAGAGATTTGAACTCTCGACCTTTCGGTGTCTGCGCACTTATCAGCCGAACGCTCTAACCATGCTGAGCTACCGGCCCACATTCAATGTAGATTTCGGTTCGTTTATTAAAGATTTCTTGAAGAGACATTCTCCAGAAAAAGTTAAAGGTAAACTATAAGCTTAACCTTATTTGTTGCACAATACAAGTGTTATATAAGTGAGGAGTAGTTAAGATGACCGAAACACCTAGGAGAAGAAGGGCGCGACACGATATAATCTTGGAAATTTTGAAAAATGCCAAAAATGGTGCAAAGAAAACACCTTTAATGTATAAGGCAAGCTTAAGTTTCACTCAAATCGAGCAATATCTAAACGCTTTGAAAAAGGCGGGTTTCATAACCGAGAAATCCGGTATCTGGAAGACAACCGAGAAAGGGCTCCACGTCATAGAGGCTTGCGAGATATGTCTCCGTCTCACGGCCGAAGTCTAGCAGACAGAAAGATCAGGCTACACCGAAAACGATGATTTCTAAGAAACCCTTTAATTGTCTATTTAGAACTCACTCTCGAGGGCCCGTTGCCTAGCCCGGATTAAGGCGCCGGCCTTCGGAGCCGGAGAACCAGGGTTCAAATCCCTGCGGGCCCGCCACGATTCCTCGAAACATTTAGTTACCCTTTAAGCTCATACCACATGATCTCTGAAGGTGCGGATTATGGAAATTTCGAGGAGACAACTGGCAAAGATGATTGACTACACGCTGGTGAAGCCCACCGCCACCAGAAACGACATCAAAAAACTGTGCGAAGAGGCTGAAAAGCACGGTTTTGGCTGCGTCTCCGTTAACCCTACATACGTGTCGCTGGCTACACAACTACTGAAAGGAACCGACGTAAAGGTTTGTTCCACGGTTGGCTTTCCCTTTGGAGTTACCCTACCTGAAGTAAAGGCATTTGAAGCTTGGAGAGCAGTGGAGAATGGAGCTCGAGAGATAGACATGGTAATCAACCTAGGCGCGTTGAAGTCAGGAGATTATGAAGCGGTGAAAAAGGACATTGAAGCGGTTGTGGATGTCAAACGTTCGCACGGAGACATAACAGTGAAGGTCATCATTGAAACCGGACTCTCAACCGACAATGAAAAGGTGTTGGCCTGCAAAATCGCCAAGGAAGCGGGAGCCGACTTCGTGAAAACCTCAACGGGGCTTGTCGGAGGAGCCACGGTAGAGGACGTTCAGCTCATGCGTGAAACCGTTGGCAAAGACATGGGAGTTAAGGCGGCTGGGGGAATACGAACTCTCGAGGACGCGTTAGCAATGATCCGGGCCGGAGCCAACAGAATTGGAACAAGCACAGCGGTTGCCATAATCGAGGAGTTTCGTAAGTGAGCCAGTGTGGCGCTGAAGGCGTAATCTACATTCTTTCAGGAGCCTCTATTCCGAGCAGGTTGAGGGAGTTCCTGAAAACTATCCTCGCGGCGTCAACAAGAGCAAGCCTAGCGTCACTCAACCCCAGCGGCTCAGCCCTTATCACGGGTAACGCGTTGTAAAAAGTGTTAAACTTGTCCGCTAGGCCGTTGACGAAGTCAGCGACCACATTGGGCTTAAGGCTTTCGGCTGCCTCCACAAAAACCTCAGGGAACCGGGCCAGAGTTAAAACCATGTCGCGTTCCAAGGGAGTTGTCAGTAATGAGTAGTCGGGTTCTTCGGGTTCTCTGCAGGCTTTCCTCAGAATGCTACAGGCCCTAGCGTGGGAATACTGGATGTAGGGGGCACTGTTCTTCTCGAAGTCTAACACCCGGTCCCAGGTAAAGACTACGGGCTTGGCTGGATCCACCGCCACAAGAGCGTATTTCATGGCTCCTAAGCCCACGAAGTTGGATATCCTATGCTTCTCCTCGTCTGAAAGGTGGGGAGATCGCTTGCAAACCTCTTCGTATGCTCTCTTAACTGCCTCATCCATAACCTCGTCTAGAGTGATGTAGCGGCCCCTTCTACTCGACATTCTATAGCCGGGAAGCCTAACCAAATTGTAGGCAAAATGAGTCAGGTTTTCCGCTTGTTCCAAGTATCCCAGAGCGTACAGAGCAAGCTTCAACTGCATCTGAGAAAGCGTCTGTTCCATCCCGATTACGTTAATGACCCTCTCAGCCTCACGAAACTTCCACAGGCTATACGGAATGTCCCTAGTAGTGTAGAGGGTGGTGCCGTCCGCCCTTACAAGAGTGAGGGACGGAACCTCGTAGTCCTCCATCAGGCCTAGTTGTTGCTTGAGGTTTAGATCCTTAGCCACCTTGTCGGCGTCAAACTCTAGGATGCCTCCCAACTGAAATGCGTAGGGAGTTGTCTTCAATTTGTCCAGAACCTGTACAACATCACCGCTCCAAACGACATCGCTCTCCCAATCCCAAGAGTCATAGAAGATTTCCGCCCTGCTGAGGGTTTCTTTGAATCCCTTCATGCACAGTTGGCAAACTTCTCTGATGAGTTGTTTAGCTTTTTCTTCACCGGATTCGTATCCACGAATTAGGTTGTTCACTTTAGATTCGGGGTTCTCGTCTTTGTTAATCTTGGCTAGAAGTTGGGTGAAGAGTTCGGGAAATTTGTTTTTAAGGTTGTCAGCCACGGACATCCAATCGTCCAGTTGCTTTTGCAGCTCTGAAGTTTCTTCGGTTGCCTGTTCTATCTCTCTCTTGAGTCGATGGACTTCCATTATGCAGCTTGTTATCGTGTAAATCACGCCGATGAGGTGGTCGGGCTTCTCCTCAGGTTTTGGCTTTCCCAGCTTTTCGTATCCATAGGCGATGACTGCGGATTGACGACCCACATCGTCGATATAGTAGTGTCGAAAAACCGTGTGCCCGTGAGCCTTCAAGATGCGGGCGAGCGCGTCGCCCAGCACAGGGTTTCTTGCCTGTCCGATGTGAATTGGGTGGATGGGGTTTACGCTGGTGTGTTCCACCACAATTTTTCTAGGCTCGTCTGCTCTCACATATCCGTACTCTGTGTCCAGAGCCCTAGCCGGCTCGAGGGTTAGACGGAAGAAATCTGCAAGGTTCACGTGAAAGTTGATGTACCCCCCTCCAGCCGCCTCAACAGACCGGATTAGTGGAAACCGTGAAACTTCGATAGCTTTTGCGATTTTGTCAGCCATTTTACGAGGCTTCTCCGCGGTTTGCTTGGCAAGTTCAAAGCACATGGAAGAGGCCAGTTCGCCGAATTCAGGACTTGGCGGATACTCCAGCGTAATAGGAGGAAAAGAAATTTGAGGGTACATCTTCTTCAAAGCGTCCCGTAGAGCAGTTTCACACTCGTCACGAAACTCTTTGAAGGGGCTGACGGAAATCACTTGACATTCACCTATTGGCGGGCCCGCGGGGATTTGAACCCCGGATCTCCGGCTTTCTCCCTCGTCCGGAGGCCTGCGCACCGTCCGGGTTTGGACGGTTCGGCGCCTTAATCCGGGCTGGGCTACGGGCCCCTCATCTAACAACATCAGTGTTGATGTGTATTAAAATGGTTGCGCTAGGGTTTCGTTGATCAAGGTAGGAGGCTCACGCTTCAACAAGCTCTTCGCTCATCCACCAAGCCTTTCTCTTCCCAGACCTTTCTCCGGGGCAGTATTCAACAATGGACTTTCCGAGCTGTTTTTTAGAGCGCTTCTGAATTTTCCTCAGCCTATTAAGGATCAACCATCGGTTGGCTCCGAGAGAGTCTGCGAGTTCGGAGGTGGTGGCTCCCCTATAGTGGAGAAGATGGTTCACGATTTTATGGTCGATGTCGTCAATGCAAAAGGCGTGAGGATTAATCTTGCCCCGCTCGTAGGTGAGAACCTCCAGCTCAACCAGGTACCTTTTCACCTCGGAAAGGTCAGATTCAAGCCTACTGATTTTCTGCTCCAGCTCAAAGATCTTGTCTGGTCGGGGAACCCTCTGAAGCTTTTCAAGGATGGCGTCGCGGATGAAGTTGCTTCTCTCCCCCTCGGGAACGCGGAGAATCAGCTCCTTGTAAACATCTTCAGGCAGCTTGGCAGAAACCACTGCGAGTTTACCCATAGCGAACTCCCATATCTACTCTCCCCTGAACAATAAAAACGTTAACAGTGCCGCAACAAGTCTTTTAAGACGGTTGAGAGAAACTACATCGGAAACTAGAATTGAGGTGAAAATCTAATGCCAAAAAAAACGACCATATCGATGATCAAGTGCGATGTAGGTTCCTTAGCTGGACATCATACGGTGCCAAAACCCTTACTGGACATCGGTGAAAAACGTTTGACAGAGGCTCAAGAGAGCGGACTCATCAACAGCCATTACGTGTTTCACGCCGGAGACGATCTTGAACTCCTCATGGTTCACACCAAGGGGGAGAACAGCCCCGACGTTCACAAACTGGCGTGGGACATCTTTCAGGAGGCTACGAAAAAGGCTGAGAGCCTTAAGCTGTACGGTGCTGGACAAGACATTTTGAAGCAAGCGTTTAGCGGAAACGTTCGTGGAATGGGTCCTGGCGTTGCTGAGATGGAAATCGAGGAGCGGGCTTCGGATCCCGTCGTTGTCTTTGCTGCTGACAAGACGGAGCCAGGGGCCTTTAACTATCCGATGTTTCGCATATTTGCCGACCCCACTAACACCGCGGGACTCGTGATTGACCCTAACATGACTGGAGGCTTCAAGTTCGAGGTTCTTGACACTATTGAGAACAAAAAGGTTGTTTTAAAATGCCCTGAGGAGATGTATGAGCTTATTGCGTTGATCGGGACTCCAGCGCGCAATGTGGTTTCACGGGTGCGGCGGGCAAGGGACAACCTTATATGTGCGGCAACAAGCACAACAAGGCTTGCGTTAATAGCAGGTAAATACGTCGGGAAGGACGACCCTGTCTCTATTGTGAGGGCTCAACATGGCTTACCTGCGACTGGAGAAATTCTGGTGCCTTTCATGCACAGCTACTTTGTTGAGGGCTGGATGCGCGGCAGTCACTGGGGACCATTAATGCCGGTAGGCTTAAAAAACAGCAGGTGCACCGCCTTTGACGGCCCTCCAAGAATCGTGGCTCTCGGTCTCCAGGTTGCAGATGGTAAAATCGCTAGTGATGACGATGGTTCTCCTTTGATAAGCGACCTATTTGATGACCCAGCCTTTGATCTGGCTCGTCGCGAGTCCGTTGAATACGCGGCTGCTCTGCGTCGGATGGGCGAGTTCGAACCCGCTCGGCTCAGCGCGGAAGTTATGGAATACACCACTATCTCCAAAGTCTTGGAAAAGCTGAAGGCTAGGTTTAAGCCAGCCTAGCCTAGTCCTACTCTTGCCAGGTGAAGAAGCATTTGCCGCTTAGATAACGCACGTTGCTAGAATAGTCTCTTCAGTTCTTCGCAGCGCGACCTAACTGTCTCGTAAACCTTTTTCCGAAGGTTTTCCCCAGAGAGCCCCATCTTTCTAATCTGACCCATTTTTTCGGCTAATTCAAGGTCTCCCAAGCTTTGAAACCACAGTTCAAAGTCTCTGCGTGGCATGTGAAACTCCACAGACTTTACGTCTACAGTCTGGATCTTTCTACAGAAGTCGCTGAGACTTTTTGCGAAAACTTGTAGATGCTGATCCATCCCTTTGTAAAAGTGGAAGGCTTTTTCTGAGGGCACTGGACTCAGAATACGTGAGGCTAGTTCTCTGTCAACTTTTGGTAGGCCTAGCATTTCTTTGCCATGAACCGTGGTGGTGTAGTGACCCTTCTGAGGGGTAGAGACGTATCCAGCTTTGATGAGCTTGAGCAGGTACATCGTTGATGAAGGAATGCTTATTCCCATACTTTCCGCGATTTCCCAAGACCTCATGGGCTTCTCGGTTTCCCACAACATCTTCAGAATTTTCGTTCTAACCTGATTCTCATTTCTCTCATCCCGTTTCTGCATTGGACGCCCCCGATAATAATTACGTGCTACGTTAAAAAGCCTTTTCAGATATTTGCATATGTCGAGAATGAGAAGAAAAGTTTTGAATACAAGAAGTTATATTGAGTATGTTGCTACTCACTAGATGAAAAATGCGACGCCTTACAGGAGCAAGTTAGAATGAAGATTGCAGTATTGGTTTACGAGTATCCCCCCAAGATCGTCGGAGGCTTAGGGACCTACGCCGCTGAAATCACAAGAAAGTTCGTTCTGCTGGATCACGACGTATCTGTTTTCACCATGAACGACGATAATGGAAGTCTCCCAACGAGGGAACTCTGGCGGGGAATCGAGATCCACCGACCCATCGACATCGATGTGTCTGACTCTCTGCCAGATGTCATCGCAGAAGACGTCAAAAAGTGGGGTAGGGGCATCCATCTGTTTTCCAAAATTCTGGTGTACAACTATCTGAGCGCCTCAAAACTAATCAACGAGCTTGTTCGAAGAGATGCATTCAAATACGATGTGATTGTCGCCCACGACTGGCTCTCAGTCATCTCAGGCATAGCGATCAAAAGAGAGTTGGGCTTGCCCCTGGTTTTTCACGTCCACTCAACGGAAAAGGGGCGAACGTTGGGCAACGGATCTGACGTCGTAAGCAACATCGAGCATCGTGGTGGGCAGATGGCGGATATGATCATCACGGTTTCTCATGCTATGAGAGATGAGATGATAGGGCTTGGCTTCCC